>CAZPNA010000001.1:0-2054 GCA_964588135.1 uncultured Candidatus Saccharibacteria bacterium
TAATTGGGGTCAGAGAAAGTGTCGTTATGGATGACCACCTGGCGCTCGCGCGCGGGGCGCCCGCTTGTTGTAAAAGATTACCAAAAATAATAAAAATTCATGGCACCCAACAAACGGCCAATAAAACAAAATCCCAAACAATTATAAATCGATCCATATTCATTTAGGATTTTCTGCTGTTGGTTATTCCTTAGAATAATTAGTGCAATTAGAATAATTAGAATAATTTTATAATAATGGATTCTCAAACTGAAGAAATAAAAAGTCGGATAGATATTGTCGAGTTTATCGGTCAATACGTCCAGCTCAAAAAGTCAGGCATCAACCACAAAGGTTTGTGTCCTTTTCACAATGAAAAAACACCGAGCTTTATGGTCAACGGCGAGAGACAAATCTACAAATGTTTTGGGTGCGGTGAAGGTGGTGACATATTTGATTTTGTTCAAAAAATCGAGGGGTTGGATTTTTACGAGTCGCTCAAATATCTTGCCGAGCGGGCAGGTGTAACATTAAAAACTCGTGACCCGCAAAAGGCGCAACAGGCACAAAAATCAAAAATGACTTTGCTTGATTTAAACCGCACGCTCGTACATTTATATCACCAATTATTGTTGAGTCACAAAGCCGGTGAAGGCGCTAGGAATTACATCAAAAAAAGAAAAATTAGCGAGGAAACCATCAACCAATTCCAAATCGGTTATGCGCCTAACAATATTGCGCGGGTAAAAGATTACTTACATAAAATGGGTTTTGCTGATGCTACCCTCGCCGAGGCCGGCAACCCCGAACGTTTTCGCGACCGGCTGATGTTTCCTATAGCCGACACGGTGGGTAATATTGTCGGTTTTAGCGGCAGGGCGCTGCAAAAAGACCAGGAACCGAAATATTTAAATACGCGTGAAACGCCGGCGTTTCACAAATCGAAAGTTTTGTATGGTTTTGACCTCGCCAAGAAAACTATCCGCGAAAAAAATCTAGCAATTATCGTTGAAGGACAGATGGACGTTGTTTCCAGCCACCAAGCCGGCGTAACTAACGCGGTGGCAACCAGCGGTACGGCGCTGACGGAAGACCATTTGTTGCTTGTGCGGCGTCAAACGCCAAAAATTGCCTTCGCGTTTGACGCCGACAGCGCTGGTTTTAATACGACACTCAAGTCGCTCGAAATGGCGTGGCGGTTAAATATGGAGCCGAGTATTGTTGAAATGCCCGAGGGTTGCAAAGATGCCGGCGAGGCGGTAGAGAAAGATCCAGCGCTTTGGTCGCAGGCGGTGGAGGAAGCGAAGCCGGCATACGATTGGCTTTGGGATACCTTGAGTAAAAAATATCCGCCGACATCAACCACTAATAAAAAAGAATTATCAAAAATAATTATCGGTATTGTCGCATCAGTGGCTGACCCGGTTGAGCGCGATGATTATATTCTGCGACTTTCCAAAAACATCAATATTGGTGAAAACGCCATTCGTGATGGTATTAAAAAAATATCATCACAAAAAAAAGATAACACGCAGTCGTCACGTAAAAAAAATGATGATAATCAGCAACCGGCAACACCGAGTTGGCTTGAATTGCTTGCACTTATGAACCTGGTGCCGGAAAAAATCGGCGACGTTTTGAGTGTATTACAGGGGAAGCTGGGCAATAGTAAAGTCGCCGCGGTTTACGACAGCGTTTTTAAATGGTACAATAATTCGCAGGCACGCAAGGAGCCGGATTTTTTGAAAGTTCTGCCATATGATGTTGCCAAAAAAATAAAAGTGGTTTCGGCGCAAGTGGAAGCGGAACAACCGGATAGGGAAATATTGGCGCAAGATATTGATGGGCGTCTTGAAAAAATAAACCAAAAACTGCGCGATAAAATAAAGTCGGATATTGCTGTGCAAATAGCAGAGGCGCAAAAAACCGGTGATATCAAAAAAGTAAAAGAATTGCTTAAAGAATTGCAAAATAAAATATAAAGAAACAAGAAACAAGGACACAAACAATAATCAATATTCAAAATACAAACAGGTAAATAATTGATCATATTTTATATTTGTTATTTGAGATTT
>CAZPNA010000001.1:2064-16756 GCA_964588135.1 uncultured Candidatus Saccharibacteria bacterium
AAAAAACCGGTGATATCAAAAAAGTAAAAGAATTGCTTAAAGAATTGCAAAATAGAATTTAGAAATTACCGTTCGAGGAGCCTTAGCAGAGGCGACGAGAATTACTAACCGTCAGTAGATTATTGGCGGCGAAGGTTCTCGCGCAGTATCGCTTCGAACAATAATAATCAAAATATTAGATTTTAGAATAAAAAATTAGGTAAAATGGCAAAAAGAACCGATACATCATTGCCAAAACCAGGTCCAGAGATGGAGTTACCTCCTTCTCAACGGATGCTCATCCAAAAGGGGATGACGCATGGTTTTGTTACCGAGCAGGAGTTGTTTCAAGCCCTGCCCGACATCCAAAAAAAAGTTGCTGATTTGGATAGAATCTACGACATAATGTTTCACTACGGAATCGCTGTTCGCGAGCGTAAACCGCTTATCGACATTCCGGAAATCGATGGTAGTAAAAAAGAGAAAACTCGACCGCAGGGGGAGTTGGCTGATATTTCCGATGATTCCGTGCGGATGTACCTTCGTGAAATTGGTAAGGTACCACTTTTAACGCCGAGGCAGGAAGTAGAAGTCGCTAAGGCCGCGGCCTCCGGTGATAAACGCGCCAAAAAGAAATTAGCCGAAGCCAACTTGCGTCTCGTAGTTTCAATCGCTAAAAAATATATCGGCCGCGGCCTGACATTGCTCGATTTGGTGCAAGAAGGAAATACTGGTCTTCTGCGGGCGGTGGAAAAATTTGATTGGCGTAAGGGCTATAAATTTTCCACATATGCCACATGGTGGATTCGCCAAGCTATCACTCGCGCTATTGCTGACCACGCTCGAACCATCAGAATTCCGGTTCATATGGTGGAAACCATCAACCGATTGATCAGAGTTCAGCGCCAATTGGTCCAAGAACTTGGGCGTGACCCGTTGCCCGAGGAAATCGCTGCTGAAATGGATATGCCAATCGAAAAGGTCGAGCATATCTTAAAAATATCTCAAGAGACCGTTTCGCTGGAATCTCCGGTAGGCGAAGAAGACGACAGTAAACTCGGTGATTTTTTGGAAGATAAGGAATCGATGACGCCGGAAGAATCAACTATTTACCAATTGATGCGCGGTCATGTTGGTGAATTTTTGGATTTTCTCTCTCCTCGTGAGCAAAAAATTCTGCGTCTTCGTTTTGGAATTGGCGATGGCAGAACCCACACGCTGGAGGAAGTTGGCAAAGAATTCGGTGTTACTCGCGAACGTATTCGGCAAATCGAAGCCAAAGCTCTGCAAAAACTCCAAAAACACGAACTCTCTGATAGGTTAAGCGATTATCTAAAATAAATCACACCAATAATTCTCCCCTTAACAAGGGGAGACGCAGAGGGGTAACCAGCAAGCGATTTTCACCCTCGCTGCAACCTACGATCTGTTCATAAATAAGGACAGCGTTTAGTATACTGTCATTTTAAACCTGTAAATCTTCCTCACTATATCACGATCGTGTATATTTGCGGAAATTTATATGGTTCAATTTGTATTAATATTTATCACATTGATTTTTTGCTTATCTCGAACCTGATAAATTGCCTCTCTATATCGCGGTCGCGATATAGAGAGGCAATTTGAAACAAGAAAGATCGATATTTATTTTGTATTACTATCGTCAATACTTATTTGCCGACTTCTTGCGACGGGGGTGTAGAATTGACGGTGGTATTTGGTGGGACCGTTTATCGTGAGTGCTTGGCGGTGGATAGCGGTACCGTATCCGTAATTGCGATGGAAAGCAAACTGCCGAATTGTCTCATCACTATTATGCAATTCTCCCATTAACCTGTCGCGCGTGACTTTGGCGACAATCGAAGCGGCGGCAATACTAGCTGATAACGCGTCACCGTCAACTACTGAAGTTTGATTTATTTCTGTTAGAGCTCGTGGCAGGCGAATGTAATCAATTAATAAATGGTTGGGACGTTGATCAAGTCCATCAATCGCTCGCTTCATAGCAAAGTGGTTCGCCCAAGTTAGACCATTTTGATTAATCTCAAATATTTCGGCAACTCCGATCGAATAGATACTATTGCGTATCAATTTCGAATATAATGATTCACGATCGTGAGTCTTCAAAACCTTGGAATCGCGCAGACCATACAATCGTCTTGGTAAAATAACAGCCGCGGCGACCAGTGGTCCTGCCCAGGCGCCGCGGCCCACTTCGTCAACCCCGGCGATGTATTTAACACCGCTATTCCATAAATTATTTTCTAATTGATAGAGCGAAGACATATAAATTATTTCAAAAATGGATAGTTTGCACCCTAAACCGCCCTGCTGGGCGTCACCCGAAAATCGCTAAATTGACACCCGAAAAAGAAATTTAATTTCGGGAGTCGCTTTCGGGACATTCGGGTACCGTTCGGGTGCTATGATCTATCGTTTAACTTATTACTAATACTATCAGATATTGATTATTTATCATAAATAGATATATTAATGTCACAGGAGTTACAATGAAATCAATAAAAGTTCTATCGATAGTAGTTTGCGTATTAGCAATAGCACTTTCCGGTTGTTCGCGCGAAAAAAACGAGGACACCAATCCTTCGGTGTCGGAAGGTCAGGAGCAAACATCAACTGGAGCATCAGCGGGGGATTCGGACGAAGTCGTGCCGGTAGAAAATCTTGTTTTAATCGAAAACAACGAATTTGTCCCAGCTATCCTTACAGTAAAAAAAGGGACAACAGTAACATGGACAAACAAAGACCAGGCGGAACATTGGGTTGTTAGCGACCCTCACCCAACTCATAGCGATCTTCCCGATCTTGACAGTAAAAATGGATTGTTGCAGTAATAAACATACCAGTTTTCGTTTAACGAAATCGGCGAATTCAATTATCACGATGAATTAAATACGACTATTACGGGGACAATAGTGGTTGAATAAAATAATCATATTTAGAATTATTCTAATTGACCTAATTATTCTAATTGCTCTAATGAAATCCTAATTATAAAAATCCCAAAGAGACGCAACGATCAAAAAAAACAGATCTCACAAGTACGTTTGAATAAGAATTAATTATTCAAATAATTGTCTTAAGATATAGACAATAACTATCCCGACAATGACGAGAACCACACTGCTTCTGGCTGATTTTTTATGTGTTTCGGGAATCAGGTCAGTAGCTGAAATGTAGATGAAGTTGCCGGCGGTAATGGCAAGCAGGGCGCCGATAGTTTGGTCGCTCCAGCCACGAACAAGAAGAAGGGTCAAAAGGGTTCCAACTGGAGTGGCAAGGGCGATGAGCCATGAATAAAATAGTGCTTGTTTTTCTTCGACTTTTCCATGCACTAGGAGCGTGTACGAAAATATTCCTTCGGGAAATTCATGAACAACGACTGCAACGGTAGCGATAATACCGACTGCCGATGACACTTCAAAACCAAGACCGATGAGCATACCATCAACCAATGAGTGGAGTCCGATACCAAGAACTGCGGTGCGACTTGGGGTATGGGAGCAAGGGTCGTCTTTGTCACTGCAGGCATGCATTACCATAAATTGTTCGAGCATAAAAAATAACGCGAAGCCAACGATTGTCCAATACGGCCAACTGCTTCCCGCTAATTCGATACTTTCGGGAATCAATTCGAAAAAAGCAGTTGCAAAAATTATTCCTGCTGCCACTGCAATAATCGGTGTTGTATTACGCATTGACCACTTGTGAAATTTTATAACAGTATAAACACCGGCAATTGTGGCGAGTCCGGCAATAACGCTAATTGATAATATCCAAAAATTCATCTTGATGTTTCCTCGTTTACATACTATGATATATTCCTTGGGGAGTAAAGGACAATGAATGTAAATTAAGAATGTAGAAAGAAATATCTTACACTCTAAAACACTCGAAAGTTACGCTAAAGTTTCACTCGAAAGAAGAATTAATTTAGAGTGAATATTTAGAGACACTTTTGCGTGTTTTCGAGTGTTAGCTTGATATAGATTAACATCTAACCACCCATCACTACTCACCAGCCACCAATTATATACAACATCATATTATGAAAATTCTATCGTCTAATAAAAAATATTATCTTGAGGAATCCGACATTCTTTTTGTGCCGGTTTTTGTGGGAGAATCGGAAATTTTAAATGAAATTGATGAGCTATCATCCGGCGCATTGCGCGATGAACTCGTTGCATCAAAATTCAACGCTGAATTTGGCGAGCACTTGTTGTGTATGGCGACCGGAAAAATAAAATCCAAAAAAATTGTTTTGCTCGGGCTTGGCGAAAAAAAAGATACAAATTTAGAAACTGTTAGGCGATGGGCGGGTAAATGCCTGCAAATCGCAAAAAAGCACAATGCCAAAACAATTTCAATTAAACTCCCGAAATTGTCAGTTCAATCAAATATCGCGCAGGCGCTGGCGGAGGGTTTGTGGCTTGCCGATTATAGGTTTTTGCGTTTTAAAAAGGATGAGCAAAAAAAGCACGAAGACAATCGAATTGAATCGGCAACAATATGTGCCGATGCAAAAAACGATAAACTAGATTACGAAATCCGCGAGGCGGCGGTTGGGGTTTTAGGAACGACTTTTGCTCGTGACCTCACTAATGAGCCATCAAACCATATGCGTCCACGAGATTTGGTTGAAAATGCAATCAAGATTGCTGATTTGTCAAACAATATTGAAATCGGTGTGCTTGGTAAAAAAGAACTTGAAGAAAATGAATTTGGCGCATTGCTGGCAGTCGCCAAAGGCTCGACCGAAGAGCCATATTTGATCCATCTTTTTTACAGCGGTTCACAAAAAGCCAAAAAGAGAATTGCCCTTGTTGGTAAGGGAATCACTTTTGATTCCGGCGGAATTTCGCTTAAGCCATCCGATAAAATGAGTGATATGAAAATCGATATGGCTGGTGCCGCTACCGTACTTGGAGTTTTTCGCGCGCTGGCGACATTGGATTTGCCACTGGAAATTCATGGTGTTATTCCGACTTGCGAAAATATGCCCAGTGGCCGTGCGACAAAACCGGGTGATATCGTAATATCTCATAATGGCAAATCTATCGAAATACTGAATACCGACGCCGAAGGACGACTGGTTCTTGCCGACGCGCTAAGCTATGTGGCGAAGGAGTTTATGCCGGAAATAATTGTCGATTTTGCGACGCTTACCGGTGCTTGTATGGTCGCATTAGGCGAAAAGATTGCTGGATTGATGACTGAAAGTGACGCGCTTGCCCAATCTATAACATCGTCAACAAAAATATCGGGAGAAGATTTGTGGCGACTGCCACTAGTTAAAGATTACAAATGTAATATGAAGAGCGAAATCGCTGACATTAAAAATATCACCGACGATAAATATGCCGGCGCAATAATGGGCGGTATGTTTTTGCAGGAATTTGTACCAAACGAAATTGAGTTTGCTCACATCGATATTGCAGGTCCAGCCTATGAAACAAAAGGGGATATCGAATATTTGCCAAAAGGTGGCACCGGCTTTGGTGTCCGTACGATCGTGAATTGGCTAAAAACATTTAATTAAAATTATTATTGGAAATCACTGAAAAACGTTTCAAATATTGTCATTTCGAGTGTAATCGCGAGAAATCTCATATTCTGATACTGACGAGATTTCTCCTCGGAATACTCGTCGAAATGACATGTGTGATGAGTCTTCCGGCGATCTCCATTGACTTTGTCTCCGATATCTGTTAAATTGTACTCTTTCGGAGAAAAACATTATGAAAAGTAATAAATTATGGATTATCGTATTTTTGGTAGTTTTGAGCGTTGCCGCAAGCTATGTTCATAGATGTTTTGTCGGCAATAACAATCTCGAATTTGATTACCCGGTTATCACCGATGTTATTCCCGCCATCGCTCCCGCAGTTGCAGAGCGCGGATAAATATTTTGGTATTGTCATTTCGAGTGTAATCGCGAGAAATCTCATATTCTGATACTGACGAGATTTCTCCTCGGAATACTCGTCGAAATGACAAATATGATGAGTTTTTTGTGCGTTCTCATTATGGATTCTTGACCCCGTAAAATTATGATTACATAATCACGGGGTCGGCGTTCGAATAAAAAATATCCACATGTGATTTATTCGCGTGTGATTCGTGATAGATTCGAGTGCATTAGGGTGATTAACCTCGAGCAGCAGTCGATAGGGTTGACAAAATGTAAAGTGTGCTTTACAATTTAATTGTCTCTGTTTGAAAATTTGTTATTTTTGAATTTGAGTATTGTTTGGTTATTGTTATTTGGTGCTTGTAATTTAGAGATTATCATCATGACCGAATGTAGACTAAAAAATATCAGACGCAGGTTAGGTTTAACGCAAGAAGAATTAGCGGAACATCTTGGTGTTAGTCGCCAGGCGATTATTGCACTGGAAAGCGGTCGCAATATGCCATCAATCCCGCTGGCAATCAACATCGCCGAATTTTTTAAGTTGCCGGTAGAGGTTATTTTTTATAGCGAAAACGATGCAAACAATAATCAAGAAAATAACAATCAAGAAAAGAAAGGAGACCAAATGAGTCAGCACGAATTAATGCCATGGTCGCCTTGGCGCGAAATGGCAAGTATGAGAGAAGCATTGGACAGGATGTTTGATGAGTCCGTCACAAGCATGGCGCGCGGAAATGAAATAAATTATCCGGCGCTCAACGTCCGCCAAACCGAAAAAGAAATTATTGTCGAGGCCGATGTTCCCGGCATGAAACAGGAAGACATCGACATTGAAATTAGCGAGAACGCAATATCAATCAAAGGCGAACGCAAAGCCACTCACGAAGAAAAAAAACAGAACTACTATCACAAAGAAGTTGGCTATGGGATGTTTCATAGGAGTATCTCACTGCCGGTTGAAGTGAGCCCAGGCGGTGCCAAGGCCGATATCGAACATGGAACATTAATTGTAACTCTCCCAAAACTAGAACCGGTAAAGCCTAAAACTGTCAAGATAAAGCCACATCAAAAATAACATCAGCTAGCTATCGTATGTTGACCAAATTCCGCACCTGCGAGGTGCGGAATTTTGGATAGACAAAAAATGATCATAGCGGTAACTCGTGGTACAATATTAGTATGGCGTTTTTCTTAAAAGCAAAAAGGCTTGATATTTCCACCGGCCGGCAGTCGGTTGTGGTTTTTTATGAACCGGAAGCAATAAAGTTCGGCATCCACCGCGAAGATCGAGTGAAACTGGAAAGTGAATCGGGAAACATCGAACTTGCACTGGCGGATTATACCTATACCGAAGTAAAAAGAGGTGAGGTCGGACTTTTTGAAGAGGTATGGAAGGAATCTGGCATCAAAGACGGAGAACCAGTTGATATCGAGCTTGTCAAGCGTCCGCCATCAGTTGAAGCTGTCAAAAAAAAGCTCCTTGGCAACCCGCTCTCTTACAACGAAATATACAGCATTATTAATGATATTACTCGCGACCGACTTGGTGACATTGAGACGACGTATTTTGTTGCTACTGGTTTTGATAGTGGAGATTGGTCTAACAAAGAACTCGCCTTTTTGACTCGCGCCATGGCGGAAACCGGCGACAGAGTAAAATTAAAAGGAACAGTTATCGATATCCACTCCATCGGTGGCCTGCCGGGCAATAGAACGACAATGCTGACATCGCCAATTGCCGCCTGCCTCGGACTTACTATCCCCAAATCATCAACTCGCGCTATTACCTCACCATCGGGTGTTGCTGACACTATGGAAACTTTAGCGCGTGTGGATTTAAGCATCAAAGAAATCAAAAACCAGTCAGAGAAAATCGGCGCGACACTGGCGTGGGGTGGCGCTGTCAATATGGCACCGGCCGATGATAAAATTATCAGAGTCACTTATCCTCTTGCTATGGAGCCGTACACAAAAATGATTGTTTCGATAATGGCAAAAAAAGTGGCTATGGGTATAGAGTATTTTGTTATCGAACTGCCAGTTGGTAAAACTGCCAAAGTTCACAGTTTTGATACCGCAACAGAACTTGAGAGAAAATTTGTTTATATCGGAAAATATTTCGGTATGAAAGTAAAAGTTGTTAAGTTGCGCGCCATTGAGCCGACCGGTCATGGTGTCGGTCCGGCGCTTGAATGTCGCGATGTTTTGCGCGTCCTGCAAAGAAAAGAAAATTATTCTCATACCCTCGAGCGAACCGCTTTGCGCCTGGTTGCCTATGCCGCCCAATTGACCGGCAAATACACTTTCGGCAAGGCTTACAGAGCTGCTAAATCGGTATTGGATGATGGCACCGCCTGGCACAAGATGCAAGAAATCATAAAGATGCAGGGACCGCAAAAGGGAATTACGCCTGACATCGATTCGGAAGACGTCATCGGAAAAAATGTAAAAACCCACGATGTTATCGCAAAAAGTCGAGGTTATGTACTGGCAGTTGATAACTACGCGCTCAACGATGTTTGCAGAGTTTTGGGTGCGCCGTTTGATAAGCGCGCTGGTATTTATCTGCACAAACGCATCAAAGAAAAAGTAAAAGTCGGTGAAAAGCTATACACAATGTATGCTGAAAACGAAGAGCGTCTCACTCTCGCCCAAAAATCATTGTCGAAAATGAAAATCTACGATATTAGATAAACTTGCACGCTAAAACACTCGAAAATTTCGCGAAATTTTCACTCGAAAAAATGCCAAAAGCATTTTATACTTTCTACTTTTCACGCTTCAAGCGTGACCGCGCTCTGCGGTGGCTACCTTATACTACCTAGTGGATCACCACCGGAGTGCCGATGTCTGCCCAGCCGTAAACGGCAGAGGCGTCGCCAACGCCCAATCGAACACAGCCGTGGGAAACCGGAGTTCCGAGATGGCTCTGTCCTTCTTTAGTACCATCAGCCCACTCGGGCAATTCATGAATTCCATATTCCGAACCAATAAAACTCATCCAATAGGGCATATACAAATCGTAACGTGATGAGTATGCCCGCTCGGTTTTACTGTTGATAGCATATTCACCACTTGGTGTTGGCATCGACCATTTTCCGGTCGAAACGCTGTAACTTCCTACCAAGTTGGTCCCGTCGATTGTGTAAAGCATCTGTTTACTTAGGTCAATTTCAATATATTTCCCCGAATATCTTCCCAGTGTATAACCCGGCGATACCTTTTGTACTTCGGGTTCAGTTTCAGTTGTTGCCACCGTAACAGTTCTGCTAGATGGATTATTTTTGATAATGCTTATTACATCTTCGGCAAGTTTACTGCTATCCACCGTAACGCCCGTACGACCCTCGTCGATAACATGATTTTCGTCTTCGCTGGACACTAATTTCGGTTTTGATTTGACCGCAACTTTGGCGACAACATAATTATTCAACCATTCATTCAGCGCATCTGTATTAATCTTAATTTCCTGTGTTCTTAGCGCATCTTGGTCGAGCCAGCCAACTATAGTCGAAAGATCAGCGGTTGCAATAGTTCGGTTATTGTATGACAAATAAATCGGTCCAGAAAGATGGCTTGCTAGATATTCCTTACTAGCCTCAAGGTCAGTCGCACTCACTTGTGCCTTAATTTCGATAAGTTTCAATTCAATTAACGGAATCTTGCCGGAGGGCAAATATGGCTCCAGTTCTTTTTGGGCGGCATCGGTATCAATTTTAAATCCAGATTCTTCGGCTTTTACGACAACCTTATCGTCTTCAACGCCAACAGTGGCGTTGACGTAATCCTTTTCTTTGTCTTTATAAAGGTCGTGGATTTTGTTGGAAAACGTTTCATTATCAACGGAAAACACCGGCTTGAGTTGGGCTTTTTGACCTATGAGCCCAGTTAATCCTCGTGGTGTCACTATCTGGGTATTGAAAATTTTATTTTGAGAGAGAAGTTTATTGGCTGATTCCTCAATATTGACTGATATCCCGAGTTCCTCCGGCGAAGCACTTTGAGCATCATCATTCAAATCAAAATTTACTGTTCCCGATACAAAGGGCGGATTCTCGGCAAAATACTGTTTTATCTGGTCATAGTCAAGTCCGGAAAAGTTTTTGCCAAGCAAATAGGTATTAGGCAAAACTTTGTTAGAGTATTTTGCTGAAGCATATCCCGTTAGTACTAAAAAAGTAACAACTAGGGCTGTTGTTACTATCAGTAACCATTTAATAGTATTTTTACCTTGATTTTTTACCATTTCTAATCTATTATATCATTATATTCGACTTTGCGAATATGCACACTTAATCATGTCATTTCGACGAGTATCTCGAGGAGAAATCCCACCAGTGCTAAAAAAGAGATTTCCCCGCCTAGACTCGTTCAGGCGAGGCTGGTCAAGATTACTTTCTAAATGACGATGCTAATAGCTGCCTCATATCAGTGCGCGTAGCTCAATGGTAGAGCGGTTGTCTTATACACAACTGGTTGGGGGTTCGAATCCCTCCGCGCACACCACCACGTATATTCGAGTTGCGATTACGCAAACTCGAAAACGTGGTAGGCGCGTTTTCTATTCGCCACAGGCGAGAGAATATACGCGTCAAGTAAATAATAATTTGTATAATGTATTGGGTTTATGTATTAAAAAGTTTAAAAGACAATGGGTGGTATATTGGTCAAACTTCAAATCTAGACAATAGACTGAAGCTACATAAAGATGGAAAGGTTAGGTCTACGCGTAGTCGTAGACCTTTTCGTCTGATATACAAAGAGTCACATATATCAAGAGCATCGTCCCAACGAGCAGAAAAGTATTATAAATCTGGAGCCGGAAGAGTGAAACTAAAAATAATATTAAACAAATAGACAGCGTTTGCAATGGAGTTTATCTCGAACGGAGGTGAGAGAAATCCCTCCGCGCACTAATGCGGCAATTGTAACGGCAACAAGTTAATTGCAATAACTAACAGTTCTACTTACCTCACGGTCGTACACTAACTACTTGACTTTTGGGCAAGATTGTGTTATAGTATATAACATAATGTACGAACGTAAAACAAAAACAAAATTTCAAAAAATATCAAAAGCTGTTGCGGTTGCTTCAGCTTTTGTTGTACTTATTACACTTTCGTACTCAACAGATAAATCGGCAATTGCAGTCCAAGCTGTTGATAACCCTCTTATTACTTATACAAACCAAAGCAGAGCCGAAAGTGACCTCGACCCAGTTCTTTACAACTCAATATTAACTCTAGCGGCTCAAGAAAAAGCAGAAGATATCATCAATAATCAATATTTTGAGCACACTCGCCCCGACGGTAAACAGCCCTGGGATTTTATGAAGGAAAACGGATATTGTTATAGATTTGCCGGTGAAAACCTCGCTATCGGTTATAGTGATTATACCCAAATGCACGAAGCTCTTCTTAACAGTCCGAGTCACAGACGAAATATTTTAAATAGTAGATATAACGAAATTGGTATTGGTGTTGCTGAAGGTCTTTATGAAGGTAGCGAAGTTATAGTAGTCGTGGAGATGTTTGGGGGTCATTGATAAGTAGATTTACTATCGTGAACTTGCTATATTTTTTGATAAATCCGCCAGTGTGTTATAATAAGAGCGGATTTATTTATGGCAAAACCACAAGCGCAACAATTCTATAAAACAATTTTTATCTTCGCCGCAGTCGGTTATTTTTTGTTTTTGACCTATAAATCAGTACTCTACAATTATAATACGAACAAAAAAATAGATTCGCTTAACGAAGAAATCGCACTACTAGAAATCGAAGAGGAATATCTGGCGAACTTGAATGTTTATTACCAAACAGATTCATATAAGGAACTTGAAGCGCGGCGCAAACTTGGGTTGAAGGGTAGTGGCGAGACTGTTGTCAAGATACCCATCGACGAAGAAAGGTTATCCCAATTGGAAAACAGGGAAACGGTACAAAGCGCCGTGGAAGCCATCAAAGAAGATAATGATGAGCAGTCAGAGGGTTCAACCAACCCTCAAAAATGGTTAAAATATATTTTGAAAATATAGGAAGATAATTTTTAATTTAAAATTTCAAATTTCTAAACAAATAAGATACCTCCCACCACCCCTTGCCCCTCCTCCGGCAGGAGGGGATAAATTCTCCCCTTCCCGAGGGGAGACGGTTTCGGGCAATAAAGCCGAAACCAGAGGGGTGTGAGATTTTACCTCCCCTAACCCCTCCTTGTAAAGGAGGGGAGTTAATCCAGAGGGGTCTGCGGGTTTGATTTTTTACATAAAAAAATCAAACCCTTGACAAGCGTTTTAGTTGTGGTCTATGGTGAAAATACGGTTGGTAAAAATCAGCTCTGGAAAAATATCAACCACAGTTGACAATCAGACTCCAAGAGACAGACTTTTGGGGCACAAGTACGACAAACCATATCTTATCGATTAGTGGTTGTTTGTCGCACTTGTGCCCTATTTTTGTAAAATTGGAATTTCCAATTTTACAACTCCGCGTAGCTCAAAGAGCGAAGTGGAGTATGACCTGTCATTGCGAGGAGGTGTAATCACTGACGCGGCAATCTAGATTGCTTCGGATTACCTCACAATGACATAAATAAATAGTCAAAAATAAGTAAATTATTAATTAAGGGTGGAGAGGGAGGACGGCGATGAACCGCCTAATACAAAAAATAACAAGTTATCTGGCGCTTTTTGCGCTAGTAGTGCCGATGTTTACATTGGCAATGCCAACCGGTGCCAAGGCCGCCGAAAATGTTGCGCCCGAGGTTGCTATCACGCAACCACTAAATGGCGCATATTTGTCAAATAATTCATCCATAGTGGTTGGGGGTACCGCCAGCGATGTAGATGGTACAGTTAATTCAGTAGATGTTCGAATCACCAATACAACAACTGGGTTGGATTGGGACGGATCAAATTGGGTGGCGTCACCTTGTTGGCTTGACGGATTTTATTCGTCCGGACTATGGGGAGGTACAACAGTGCCGATAGTAGTTGATGGTAACGATTACGTCA
This sequence comes from uncultured Candidatus Saccharibacteria bacterium, assembly GCA_964588135.1. GTDB lineage: Bacteria > Patescibacteriota > UBA1384 > UBA1384 > UBA1384 > CAZPNA01. Next base: position 14,991 of record CAZPNA010000001.1, read on the forward strand.
TTACTGCGCTAGCTACTGATGATCTATTAGCGACAACATCAACATCAATCAATCTAACAGGTGATACTGTTGCGTCTGTGACTAGCATCACTACCGCAAATAATGCCCATGTCAACAACACCGTATCTATTACGGGTACGGCGGTTGATAGTGGCAGCGGAGTAAGCAAGGTTGAAATAAAACAATCGACAAGTTCGGTTTGGGAAATCGCCAACGGCACAACAAATTGGAATTATAATTTCACTGTTCCAGCAGCTGACGTAGAGGGCACGCAGTATGGTTTTGATGTCAGATCAACCGACAGCGCGGTTGGCGCGAACGTTGAAGCGACTACAAAACATATAACGTTAATTAAAGATACTCTGGCGCCGGAGCTTTATAAGAACCCGACAAATACAATCACTCCGGAAAATGCAACGGTGGCTTACGACAGCACAGTTGTTTTTCAGGGCGTGACCGACCCGGGATTATTGATCCAAATAGAAGTAAACTCTGACCCTATTGTTCACAAAACAATATCGACAGCGACAGGGGAATGGCGATTCGAAATTTCAGCAACCGCGCTTGGTGCCGGTGAACACAATGCAAAAGTATCTGTCACCGATGAAGCGGGAAACACGCGAGAGCATAATATGACTTTTTGGGTTGCGGAAAAAGTTGTAGAAAGTGACGATGCTACCTACTCTGGTACTCGCGCGGTTTATGCATCGGCATCGACGACAGATACTGCGGAAGCAATTGATAATGCAGTGACGCCGAGTGGGGTATCGGACGAAACAAAAGAAGAAATAAAAGATGATGTGGAAGATGTGGCGGAGGGAATTATTAAAGCCGCCGAAACGCAGGATGATTCATCGACCAGTCCGTGGCAGACGGTGGTGACGGTTATCGCTATTCTTATCATCGCCATCGGTGTTGGTACAGCTGGATACTACGGTTACGAATGGTGGGCGACACGCAGTGTAGCGGCTGTAGCATCAACAGGTCCCGCCGAAAACTGGGACGAGCCGGCACCGAAGAAAAAGACAGTAAAGAAAACTGCTGTTAAGAAGAAGACATCGACAAAGAAAAGCGGACGCCGCTCTTCGAGCAGATGGTAGGGGCTTGCACGCTAAATCACTCGAAAATATCGCGAAAGATTCACTCGAAAAAAAGCTTGTCATTCTGAGTCCGAGTATGTCGAGGGCGAAGAATCTTATTAACACAGATCCTTTCCTGCCCCAGCGGGACCACGCTCTGCGGTGGGAGTCAAGATTACACTCTTTCAGGATGACACAAAGGAAATAGCAAACAGAAAATATGGTATCGTAAAAACAATTAAAAAAAGGGTGGGTTCGACACCACGAAAATAAATAAAAAAAAAGTAGGATAAAAAGCTAAGAAACTAAAAAAGTATAATAATAATCGCACATGACAGTGCGGTCGCTGTTGGCGCCACCGGCGCTTATTTCACAGACAAAGAGACAGTGCCTAGCTCATTAGCTTCTGGCAAGCTCGATGTTGAATTAAGGGGTGCAAATGCAAGTGGTATTGTAATCCCTATGGATACAACACAATACTTTATGGGTGGAATGGTTCCCGGAGTAGAAATGGGCCCATATGAGGTTCAGATATATAATAAAGGTTGGGGTCAAAGCACAATGCCTGTTAAGTATGCATGGTCTAGTAAATATACAGGCGATAGCGGAAAACTATACAATAATATTAATGTAAAAGTGCGCGAAGGTAATTGCGACTGGCTTAACGCTCCTTGGTTTGCTGGTCAG
>CAZPNA010000001.1:16766-26893 GCA_964588135.1 uncultured Candidatus Saccharibacteria bacterium
AATTTGTTTTTGTGTTATGGGTTTTTTTATAGAGGGTATCAAAAGTTTTTTCCTGACAACCTTAAAAAAAAATTGGTTTATTTTAACCTAACATCACAAGATGCACATGGTTTTATTTCACACTTGATGCAAGTGCAAATAATTCATATCAAGGGTTAAATACTTTATTCGACCTAGTTTTGGATGCAACTCAGACCAATAATCCTGGTTGGTAATATTGTATTCTTAGTCCCGATAAAAAGATTTTATCGGGACAACAGAGGATAATATGAAAAATGTAAAAGTGTCAAAAGAAAAACTTACCGGTATTAGAAAAATAAGACAATTATTATTAAATATCCTACTAGTGACAATTGTGCTAGTTGGCGCGATTGTTGCATTTTCGATGTTGCCGATAGAAGGAAATTATAAACTTTTTACCGTAATGTCCGGCTCGATGGAGCCTAATCTTCATGTCGGCAGTGTGGTGGCAGTGAAGCCGATTAGCGAATATAAGGTTGGCGATGTTATCACATTCCAAGGGTCAGGAACTGCCGATAAGACAACGCACAGAATTTACGAAATTGACGAATCAACCAGTCGGAAAATCTATACCACAAAAGGTGATGCCAACGATTCGCCCGATGGCACTCCGGTTTACGAAGACCAAATTGTTGGCAAGGAATATATATCACTTCCTTTTTTGGGTTACGTTCTCAATTACATCAAAACACCGGTGGGTTTGGTGCTGATAATCGTTATTCCGGCGGCGATAATCGTTTACGAAGAAATCAAAAAAATAATTTCTGAAACAAAAAATATAGTAAAAAATCGTCGTCAAAAAAGAAAGAAGGCGAAAGATGATAAGAATTCTTAAGCATCTCTTTTTCTCGTTTGGTGTGTTGTTTATTGCAACCGCATTTACGGGCGCGTATTTTGTTGATAATTCCGAAATATCGGGAAATAGTTTTGAGACCGGGTATTGGTCAGATATGGTTATCAATGAGATTTATGCTAACCCCGCTAGTGGCGAAATCGAATGGATAGAATTATATAATGGCGGGTCAGCGATAGATTTAATTGGATACACAATTGAAGATAATAATGAATCACCAAAAGATTTAAGTTCTTATTCGGTAGCTACTAACGGATATTTAGTTCTGGAAAAAGGAACCGATTTTAGTTTTGGATTAAATGATCCCGGAGATGTTATCGTACTAAAAAATACGGGCGGAGAAGTTGATAAGGTTGCATATGGTAACTACGATGACGGAAATATTATCGATAATGCGCCAAAGCCAGCTAAGGGTGAATCGGTTGCAAGAATCCCGAATGGAGTGGATACGGATATCGATATCGATGATTTCGAGGTGCGATCTGAAATCGAAGTAACCAAAGGGAGCTCAAATGGTTAAAAATATAAATAGTTCTCACGAGTACGTTCGAACAATAATAAATATCGTTCGAGGTAATCCGAGAACAAAAAACGCGAATAGTTCTCACTCGCGTTCGAACAGTAAATTAAAAAGTTCTCACTCGTGTTCGAACAATAACATCAATGCAATTTTCAAGCCACTGTATATCGCAATTGCATCAATAATACTGGGAGTGGTGGGGTTGGCGGGGTATGTGTCGGCGACAGCGAAAACGGCGGGACCGTTGGAAGTCAATTACGATGGTGACACGATTTTTTCCGAGGCGAATATTGCGCCAGGGTTTGCATCAACCAAAACGATTACCATCAAAAACAATGGAACTATCGATCACTCTTTTGCTCTGGCAACGGGTAATGTTGTGGGTGGTGAATTGGCAAATGCTATCGAATTATCTGCGGTTTATGAGGGTAACACTATCTGGAAAAAAACCATCGCCGAATTATCAAACTTGGCGGAGGTTAGCGTGGCAGTCATCGATAATTTACCGCATGGACAAACGGGGTCGGTTGATTTGCGTGTCGGACTTTCGGAGAGTGCTGGCAACGAGGTGGCGGGTAAAAATTTATCTTTTGATTTGATGTTCGGGACGCAGGAACCGGAGGCGCTTAGCGGCGAAATAATGACAACTGCGCAATTGGGGAGCGTGAGAATGGCTTATGGCACTCCATCAAGTATTGGTGGCGAGGACGAGGTAAAAGATGAAAGTGACGGTCAAACGGTTGGTATCGAGAATGGGGAAGTCCAGGGAGCATCAACTAGCAATAATGACGGAAAAAATAAATGGCTACTGCTGATTGTGCCGGGCGCGGCGGTTGGTGGTTTGTCGTTTGTTCGCAGTTGTAAAAGAAGGAATATTGGCATTCCACTATTCTTTGGCGCTGCTGCTTTTTTGATTTCTAATTACTTAACCGGGGATATGGACCAAAATACGTTTATGTATCTTTTGGGCGGGGAGGTGCTAGTTACGGGTGGCATAAAGATGGTAATCAAAGATAAGCATAAAGAATATTTACGCTCTCGTCGAAGTAAGAAAAAATAGCTTGCAACTCTTGATATTCGTATCTATTTGACGTATAATTTTTAATAGGCTGATGTAAATCGGCAGGTTTGTTCGTTGATATTTTGACGCGGGGTAGAGCAGTGGTAGCTCGTCAGGCTCATAACCTGAAGGTCGTGGGTTCGAATCCCACCCCCGCTACCACGCTAAGCGTGGTAGAGGTCAGCTGAGCTGACCTACCAAAATTTACTAAGCGTGGTAGAGGTCAGCTGAGCTGACCTACCAAAATTTACTAAGCGTGGTAGAGGTCAGCTGAGCTGACCTACCAATTCACTTAAGGCGTGGTAAAAGATCTTTAACATTTTAAGAAGGAGCGGTATGCATTATGTTTATGTTTTGATCAGCCAAAAAGATAGAATGCTATACACTGGTTATGCTAACGATCTTGTTCGCAGAGTAAAACGACATTCAGGTGGATTTGTAAAAGCAACAAAGTATAGATTACCTGTAAAACTAATATACTACGAATCTTATTTGTCTCAAGCTGACGCAAAACGCAGAGAAATTTATCTTAAAGGTGGTAAGGGGAAAGCAGAGCTTAAAATTCAACTTAATGATATCCTAAAGAAAAATAATTATTTATATTTGTGATTTGATTTTAACGGGCTGTGTAGCTCAGTGGTAGAGCGAGGGACTCATAAGCCCTAGGTCGAAGGTTCAATCCCTTCCACAGCCACCACGCTTAGCGTGGTGAGGGTCAGCTTAGCTGACCCACCACATAATAGATCCTAAAAAAGTATTGTTTAAAAATTTAATAAATTTATTTATTGTAATTTGTTTGAGATTTGATATTTGTAATTTGTAGATTAATAAATATTATGCCATCAGTATCAAAAATTCCAACACCCAAGAAGAATTCAACAAGACAGGTGATATACATTATCATTATTTTTTTGGTTGCGCTCGGGCTTTATAATATATTCAGCGTCAGTAGTGGCGTGAAACCGCAAGAAGTAACCATCTCTGAAATAGTCGCGGCGGCAAACGAAAAAAAAGTTGAAAAAATCGAGGTTGATAAAAACAAAGTAACCGCCGACCTTAACGATGGCACTAAACTGGAAGCATATAAAGAGGAAGGCGTCGGCATCGGCGACTATGGTTTGGACCCCGAAAAACTGGATATCGATGTCATCGACCCAAGCAAAGGCGCTTTTTGGTCAACTTTTCTTTCGGTGATTTTACCATTTTTACTACTTGGCGTGTTTATTTGGTTTTTATTGCGCCAAGCCCAGGGTGCCAATATGAAAGCAATGAGTTTTGGCAAATCCAAAGCACGACTTGCCAACGGTAAAAAGACAACTTTCAAAGATGTCGCTGGTCTTGTGGAGGCTAAACAGGAATTAGTCGAAGTTGTTGATTTTCTAAAAAATCCGCAAAAATTCAAAAAAGTCGGCGCCGAAATTCCCAAAGGAGTCCTACTTGTCGGCTCGCCCGGTGTTGGTAAAACTTTGCTGGCTAAAGCGGTTGCCGGAGAAGCCGGCGTGCCGTTTTTCTCTTTGAGCGCATCGGAATTTGTAGAAATGTTTGTCGGCGTTGGCGCATCGCGCGTACGAGATCTTTTTCAAAAAGCAAAAAGAAATGCTCCGACAGTTATCTTTATTGACGAACTTGATGCCATCGGCCGCCAGCGCGGTTCGGGTCTTGGCGGAAGTCATGACGAACGCGAGCAGACGTTAAATCAGATTTTGGTGGAAATGGATGGTTTTGAAACCGACGCGCGCGTAATTGTCATGGCGGCGACCAATAGGCCCGATGTTTTAGACCCGGCGCTACTGCGCCCGGGGCGTTTTGACAGACGAGTAGTTTTGGCGATGCCCGACAAAAAAGAACGTGAAGAAATTTTGAAATTGCATGTGGGTAAAAAGCCGGTAGAAAAAAATATCGATTACGGGAAAATTGCCGGTGCGACTGCCGGAATGAGTGGCGCCGACCTGAAAAATGTTGTCAATGAAGCAGCAATTTTAACTGCGCGGGAGGATAGAGGTTCTATCAAACAAGATGATTTTAATAAAGCAATTGAAAAAACTATGCTTGGGCCGGAGCGTCGCAACAGAGTGCTGACGAAAAAGGAAAAGGAAATTACGGCTTACCACGAGGCGGGGCATGCGGTTGTTGGCAAGGTTTTGCAGCACACTGACCCGGTTCATAAAATATCGATAGTTTCAAGGGGAATGGCGCTTGGTTATACGTGGAGTGTGCCGGAGGAAGATAAATATTTGCGTTCGCAAGCGGAATTCGAAGATGAACTGGCGCAGATTTTGGGTGGTCGCGCGGCGGAAAAAATGGTTTATAACCACATCAGCACCGGTGCCAGTAACGACTTGGAGCATGCGACAAAAATCGCTAATGATATGGTGAAAGTTTATGGGATGAGCGAGCGGTTGGGGCCGGTAACGCTGGGTCAGCGCGACGAGTTAATATTTTTGGGTCGTGAAATCAGCGAGCACAAAACATATTCTGAAAAAGTGGCGACTGCTATTGACGAAGAGGTACGCATGCTAATCCAAAATGCTGAAAAGAAAGCGCAAATTGCACTGAAAAAATATCGCAAAGTGTTTGATAAACTCGTTGCACTACTACTCAAGAACGAAACTGTCGAGCGCGCCGAATTCGACAAATTATTTGAGTAGATAAAGATCTATATTTCCTGAGTAAGCGTAATCGCGCATCGAAGGGTTACCATTTGATGTTGATATCGAGTCGATTTTAAGATATGATTTCGGCAAGCAACTATCCCTGTATCACAATCGGGTCGGTGAGACTACATCGACGCCGCCTCGCCAAAGTGGAAGGAGATGGGCGCACATGGAAAATAACGTCGAAGGTGTAGGGCTGACAGAGATGTTTGGTTCCGGGGTTTGCGAATCAATTTTTTCTATTCGTGCAATTCTCTATCAAGTTAGTCTTGGTGGTGTTCTGATTCTTCGTAGGAGCGAAAAGTCGGAATTTTCTCCTGGTATGTGGGAGTTGCCTGGGGGAAAAGTCGATGCGACTGCTATGTCACCATCAATGGCACTATTTAAGGAATTTCTGGAAGAGACCGGTATTCCCGTGGTTACAACAGGTCCACCTATCCATATGTGGAGCAAGCCGGCTGGTCTGCCACCGAAGTATCCTGGTCGTATCAGATATACATGTCTGGTTGTCCGCGCTCACCTTCTTTATCCGACAATCCGAGAAGTTAAGCTATCCGATGAGCACGATGAATCACAATGGGTAACGCCGAAACCTGAAGCGCTAATCCCTTTTGGTGATTATTTGCCGACTGAAACTAGAGATGCTCTTGAGCAGTTTTATATTCATCATATTATGATTCCAGAGCATTTTCTTCGGAAATAATAAGGATATTTTATGGCGGTACTTACGCGGGATTATTCCAATCCTGCACAAGTACCGCCTTTTTGATACGATAGTATTCGTGGATAATATTTTAGACGGGTTGAACCCGCAACAAAAAGAAGCGGTTTTGCAGACCGAAGGGCCGGTACTCATCCTCGCCGGCGCCGGTAGTGGCAAAACAAAAGCCCTGACCCACAGGATCGCTTATCTAATTCAGGAAAAGAAAGTATCACCGTACAATATCCTCGCAGTAACTTTTACCAATAAAGCGGCACAAGCGATGGCGGAGAGGGTAGCATCGCTTCTAACTCATGACTCAAAGCTCATGACTCATAATTTGAATGCCAGAGGGCAAGGGAGAAGTTTCGGGGTCCTGCCGTGGATGGGGACGTTCCATAGTGTCTGCGTGAAAATCCTTCGCAGGGAAATCAAAGCTATTAGCTATTCGCAAAATTTTACAATTTATGATGAACAAGACTCGCTAAACGCTGTTAAAAGAGCGATGTTGGAGCTTAAAATTGACACAAAAAATTACAACCCGCGTGCAATTCGCTCCATAATTTCCAGTGCCAAATGCGAGATGATGTCGCCGCAAGAATATGAAAAATACGCCCAAGGACATTTTCAAGAAATCGCCAGCAAAGTTTTTTATAAATATGAAAAGTTTTTACGCGCATCGGAAGCGCTTGATTTTGATGATTTGCTTAATAAAACTGTCCAATTATTTTTAGATCAGCCGGTTATTTTGGAGAAGTATCAAAATCTTTTCAAATATATTCTTGTCGATGAGTATCAAGATACCAACCATACGCAATATTTGCTGTGCAAATTGCTCGCTCAAAAAAACAAAAATATTTTCGTTATCGGCGATGATTGGCAATCGATTTATTCGTGGAGGGGTGCGAGGTATAGAAATATTTTGGATTTTGAAAAAGATTATCCCAATGCGAAATTAATCAAGCTTGAGGAAAATTATCGATCGACTCAAAATATTTTGGATGCTGCGCAGAATATAATATCTCGCAATATCGAAAGGTCGGATAAAAAGATTTGGACAAAAAGAGGCGGTGGTGAATTGGTCACCGTTTACGAATCGCCCGACGGTCTGGCGGAGGTTGATTTTCTTATCCAAGAAGCGGCAGGGTTAAGTAAGCGTACGAACGTGAAACTTAAAGATATTGTGGTGTTGTATAGGACAAACGCGCAATCGCGCGCCATTGAAGAGCGACTAATTGAATATAATATTCCATACCGAATCATTGGCGGCGTCAGGTTCTATGAGCGCAAGGAAATAAAAGATATGTTGGCTTATTTAAATTTTATACAAAACCCGAAAGATACGGTGTCGCTTGAAAGAATTATCAATTTTCCGCCAAGAAAAATTGGTAAAAAAACGTGGTCCGATGTGGTGTCAAACGGTCTAACCGAAACAGCGCGGGCAAATGCGAATATTCAAAGTTTCATCGATACAATCAAAAAATTACGCGAATTTGTGGACGAAATTTCTGTTTCGGAGCTTATCGAAAGAACACTTCACAGTACCGGTATTTATAAATTTTATAACGATGGCAATGTAGAAAATGAATCCCGCTTGGAAAATATTCAGGAATTACGCACAGTAGCGGAAAAACACGAAAAATTGAGCGAATTTTTAGAAGAAGTAAAGCTTATTAGCGATGTTGATAATTACGACGAGCAAGCCGATGCTTTGACACTTATGACTCTTCACAGCGCAAAAGGGTTGGAATTTCCGGTTGTGTTTTTAGTGGGAATGGAAGAGGGTCTTTTTCCCCATTCTCGTGCTCTTATGGATAATGGCGAACTCGAAGAAGAGCGTCGTTTGTGCTATGTTGGTATGACAAGGGCAAAAGATAAATTGTATTTAACCTGCGCAAGTAGCCGAATGATGTATGGCGCTATGCAACACAATCAGCGGTCAAGATTTTTAGACGAAATACCGGAAGAATTAATCGATGAAATCGAATAATTATATCAAAAAGCAATAATCAAAAATCAAAATAATGGATAGTCTTCGATTCGCAAGTACGCTCACTCAGACGATAATATTCTCTGAGTAAGTGTAACCACGCATCGTAGAGTTACAATAAACAATCTCAAAATGATAAAAATATTCTTAAAAATCTTAATAATTACAACTGTATCATCAGCATTGTTTGTCGGTGTGGCGTATGCAAAGCCATCGGAGGCGGAGATTAAATTGTTGGAGCCGCAAGAGACATATTATGCGATGCCGCAGGAAAAATCTATCAGCGATGTCGAAAATAGGATGAACGATGTCTTGGCATCCCAGGATGTTGTTGATGTTTTCCCTAATTTAGAATTCGGACTTGGTGGCGTTATTAAAGTCTGGCGCGCACCAAGTTATAAAGTTATCGATGAAACTAAAACAGTCGAGATAAAAAGTTGGGGTTTGACTATCGATGAGGTGCTTGACGATGGCGGCGTCGAAGTCGGCGAGCAAGATGTAGTGGAGCCGGGAAAGGACGCAAAAGTATCACAGGCGCAAGAAATAAAAATTACTCGCGTCAAAGAAACCGAGCAGAAGGAAATAGAAATCATCGATTTTGACATCATAGAAAAAGATGACCCGACGCTTGAAAGAGGGAAGACCGAGGTTAAACAAAAAGGAGAAAACGGTGAAAGAGAATTGGTATATTTAATACGTCGCGAAAATGGTGTTGAAGTTTCACGATCGTTAATTAGCAACACTATCACTAAACAACCCCAAGATAAAATTATTCTCAATGGTACGAAGATCGTTGTACTCTCGAGTGAATCGGGAGAATCGAGTTGGACGTGGGGTGTTACCGCATCGCGTAAATATTCTAAAGGGACGCTAATTCGAGTCACAAATCTGTCAAATGGGAAAAGTGTCGAGACGCGTGTCGGAGGGTATGGTCCAATGACATACACTGGACGAATCCTTGATTTAAACATCGATGCGTGGGAGCAGATATCATCGGGTGGCGCCGGAAGTGGTACGATGCAAGTGAAAGTGGAAGAAATTAATGAATAGTTTATCATTGTCATTCTGCTGTGCCGCGCTCTGCTGTGGAGGAGTCCGCCTCTTCGGCGGACAACGTGAGAATCCCTTGATTAGGACGAAAGGGATCCCTCCGCTCGCGAATACGCTCGGTCGGGATGACACAGGATGGGTGGTTTGAAGAGAGATTTCTCACGATTACGTTCGAAATGACAATACAAGAGAACAAATATGACTATCGATCAAATTAAAAGTGAGTTAGGAAGACAAAACATTAAGCCCAATAAGTTTAAGGGGCAGAATTTTTTGGTTGACGAAGATGTGCTCGACACAATTATCAAATCCGCCGATATCAAAAAGGGAGAAACAATAGTCGAAATCGGACCGGGGTTGGGGGCGCTGACATCCAAATTGTTATCAGCCGGCGCCAATGTAATTGCCATCGAGCAAGAAAGGGAGTTTGGGGAATATCTGCGCAAAAAATATAAAGGTTATCCGCTTGATGTGATAATTGCTAACGCGGTTTTAAAAATTCCAGAACTGGTATTGCCAAAAAATTATAAAGTCGTGTCAAACCTGCCGTACAGTATCACATCACCGGTGATCAACTTGTTTTTAACGCGGGGTTGTCGTTGCGAGGAATCCCAGCAGGGTGACGTGGCAATCTCAAAAAATAATAGAGATTGCTTCGTACCTCGCAATGACAATAGGTGCTATCCAGAAAAAATGGTGCTGATGGTTCAAAAAGAAGTAGCGCAACGATTAGTCGCAAAATCGGGGGAGAGCGAGAGGGGAGTTCTAACTGTGGTGGTTGAATTATTGAGTAAAAAAAGAGAAATCGTCACTACTGTACCGCCTTCCTCCTTTTATCCTGCGCCAAAAGTCGAGTCGGCAATTTTGGAAATTTTACTCTCCCCTACTACCCCTCCCGAAAATTTTGAGGGAGTGATGTCTGTTGTAAAGACTGGTTTTTCAAAAAAACGCGCTAAACTTAAAAACGCCCTCAAACCGAAATACGGCGATACCACTTCCCTGCTCAAATCCGCCGGTATTAGTGAAAATCTGCGCGCTGAAGATGTCACACCAGAACAGTGGATAAAACTAACCAGTTCGATATACGTGGAATAGTTGGTATAATTATTTTGATGGTTGATAGATAATCGTTTGAGGAGTAACACCGCCGAGAACTACTAACCGTAATAGTTCTCACGAATACGCTCGAACAGTAAGAAAACAGCATTCGAACAGTAAAATATAGTGTTTTAGGAGCATAATATTATTATTCGAGCCCGTAATCAGGTGAGAATTATCA
>CAZPNA010000002.1:0-22595 GCA_964588135.1 uncultured Candidatus Saccharibacteria bacterium
GATGTCCTGAAGCGAACGGAAGACCACGGCGATGTCGCTGGGACGCGCTCGCCGGTCGACGAGCAGCCGCTTGATCCGACCGGCGATCAACTCGATTTCGCCGACCTGCCGCGCCGCCGCCAGCCGGTCCGGGCCGGACCCGGGATAAACAGAAATAACGTTAAAAAGGGTTATTTTTTGTTTTAAGAAACAGCATCGGTTTGCGGTTTTGACGCCCCACCCAAAAACCGACAATCTCGGTGTAGTATGGGTGGAGCCAGCCGGAGACGCGAATTCCAAATTCTTCAACTCTGTATTCAATTATTTCCGGTTTGGCATAGGCAAATTTAAGAACAACTACCATAAAAAGTATCGACACTAGCGCGGTAAGTATTTGTCCGAAATACACAAGTAATCCGGCAAGCGCAACGAAAAAAATAGCAACCAAAACTCCCCAAACAATGCTTTTGTCAACAAAATAAAACTCCGGCGCGCGCCAGTGGATTATCGCCTTCGGTGGTGGCGCGCCATACGTCCACTTATTGAGATATTCTTGGATGCGATTTTTCGATCGTCCAATAATATTTGATGATTTAACCACGACCTAATTATAGCACACAACAAATAAAATCTTTAATTTTAAATTTTAAATTTTTAAACAAATAAGTTACCTCTCACCTCCCCTAACCCCTCCTTATTAAGGAGGGGAGTTGGATGCAACTTCTCCCCTGTAATAAGGGGAGATTCAGAGGGGTGCGAGAGATTTCTCATGAGTACATTTCGAAATGACAATTCTTCATTTTTCATTCTTAATTTTACATTGTACATTTTAAATTATTTAATTGTCTTTCTGTGTTATAATGTTATCAACAAGCTGATGCATATTAACGTATTCAAGTGTATAATGATTCTTAAGCGAGGGAGTAAGGGGTGATAAAATCCTATCAAGATTTTGTAGAGGAAATAAGGAACGCACCGGCGCAATCCAAGTGGATGTTTGCGGTGGGCGGTTTTGCAATTATTATCCTATTTTTGCTGACATTTATTCTTTATCCGAACTTTGTCCGAAAATCTGTTGGTGTTAGTGCCGCCGACAATATTTACACGTGGAGTGGTGCTGGTGACGGCACAACTTGGGCTTCTGATGCCAACTGGGACGGTCCCGCCGGTTACCCTGACGATGGCGATGACAAAGCGCTTATCGGTGCGGCGGATTCATCATTTTCAACGCCCGGAACAGAACTTTTAATCGGTGAACTCGAATTAACCAGCTCTTTTGATAAAATCTTAACAACCAGCAATAACTTAAAAATTGTCAATAATACCTATTATGGTAATACCGCAACTACAGTCAGTGGTGATGGGTCGCTGACAATCGCCGGCGGGCAAATATTGGCAAGTGGCGGGACGATCGGTGTCTATGGCACATTAACCCAAAGTGGCGGCACAATAGATATGTCCGGTAACAGTCTTTTAGTAAATGAATATGTTTATAATAGCGGAACGTATGACAGTGAAATAAAAGTTTGTAGTGGTTACACAGATGCTTCCGGCGCTCAAGAATTCAGCAGTTTTTATATCGATGGGCAAACGCTGACTTTACACAGTAATTTATCAATTACCGGTGATATTGTGTATGAACAGTATAACCAATGCGCTCCTTTTTATGATTATCCGGGCGAACCAGGAACGCTGGTGACTAATGGTTATAACGTCGATGTCGGCGGCGACTTTCCGCCCTACAATGAACTTATGTCAAGCCAAAAACTTAATGCTTCGGCAGGAGATGGCGGGGATAGCACTATATATGTCGGCGGCGATTGGTATATTCAGGGCAATTATATGACAGCGGGGTCTTCGGAAGTGGTTTTTGATGGCACTGTTTACCAGACAATATCCGGTGGATCGACTTTTAATGATGCTACAATATCTAACACTTCCGATAGCGGTGTGTTATTTCAGGCTGGTATCAGCAATGTCACCATCAACGGGACATTAACAATCGACCCGGCGGCTAAAAAAGTAGTTTTTGGCGCTACCATGATGGGAAGCCATGCAATAAATGCTATCGATGGTGGTGGTTTGGACGGTACAAAGGTTGAAATTGTCAGTAGCTCAACCGGCAGTCCGTCATCGATTGATATTACCGAAGCATCCCCGCAGGTTGAAAATGTTACAGTGTCGGACAACGATGCCAGCGCCGGTAGCCAAGTAATGGCTATCAATTCAATTGATGGTGGCGGTAATACAAACTGGGTTTTTGTCCAAAACGATCCGGACGATCCGGCAAGTCTCGCTCAAAAAACACCGACGGGCACGGTTATACCAAATGGTGGTACTACAACTTCGTCAAGTATTGTTGTTAGCGCGACACTGACTGATACAGACGCTGAACAAGTACAACTCTGTGTTGAAACAAAGCAACTTTCATCATCTTTTACTAATACCGAGGATTCGTGTGGCACGTTGGTTAATTCGGGGTCAACAGGAAGCGTGACAGTCAGCACTGTCGGGACACAGGCACTTTCTGATGGCTCATATCACTGGCAGGTGCGCGCCAAAGATTCGACCGGCAGAACATCCGGTTGGGTGACGGGTTCAAGCTTTGTAGTCAGTACATCTAGTGACGATGATGTAGATGACGACGTTGTTGATGACGATTCGGATGATGATACTGGTGATACTACTGGTGGTGGGAATTCAGGTGGTACAACGGACGGTGATACGACAGACGAAGAAAGTGGCGAAGAAGCAGGAAAAGGCGGTTTGCCTGATGAACTTGGCACTATTGACGAAACGCTTGCTCCGATTGCTGCCTCTGAATCGTCAACAGGCGGAAAAGCGTTGCTCGAGGGCAGTGTTGCTGAAAAAGCCGGTGAGAACCTGAATAAGATTTCTAGTATATTGGGTGCACCTTTTAGAGCTATCGGTATTCCGGAGGAATTTGTTTCAACATCGTACGGATCGTTGGCAATTATTGTTTCTGGAGCCTCGGGTTTGGCGGGTCCCATCAGTAACAGTTTGATTGTTCCATCGTACATCGCTGATGCGGCAGTGTCGATGTGGAACGGTATCCTTGTTTTCTTTGGCTTTCGCGCTCGTCGCAAGAAAAATTGGGGTAGAATTATCGAAGCAGGCACGGGAATGCCAGTGACGCGCGCAGTAATACGGGTTATTCGCCACGATAAAATAGGCGGTATTGAAAGCAAGAAAATATTTGCCACTACAAAGACCGACAATCAGGGCGATTATCGATTTATTGTGCCACCCGGCCGATATTCAATTGATGTCGAAAAAAGATTTTATGAAATGATGACCTTGCCACAAGCGGAATTTTATAAACCGGGAAGTATCATCAACATTACCGGTTATGACGAGGGTCTTATCAATAAAAAAATCGCGTTAAGTGTGCCACAAGGAGTGTTAAGCAAGAGACTTAAGGCGTATATTGCGATTGGCAGGGCAGAAAAAGTTGTAAATATTTTCTCGTATTGTGTGCTGGTTTTTGGGTCTATTGTAGCCATCAATGGCATAATCAACAGTTACAGTGGGTTTAATGTGTTTATTGCTATTGTTTATGTTCTTTTGTGGGCGCTCTGGATTTACAATGGTGTAGCCGCCAAAAAATTCTCACCATGGGGCGAAACGTTGGAAGCCAAAAATAAAGCCCCAATTGATTTGGTGCTGGTGCGAATTTTAAATAAAGAGGGTACGCGGGTAGTACGTACAATTGTAACTGATGCCGGTGGTAAATATTCGGCTATCTTGCGCCGTTCTAAATATCAGATAAAAGCGACCAAATCCGGTTACTTGCTCGAGAAGCCACTGTCGGTTGATGTCCGCGAAGACCAGGACATTGTT
Source organism: uncultured Candidatus Saccharibacteria bacterium (assembly GCA_964588135.1). Lineage (GTDB taxonomy): Bacteria > Patescibacteriota > UBA1384 > UBA1384 > UBA1384 > CAZPNA01. The sequence continues at coordinate 3,841 of CAZPNA010000002.1, forward strand.
AAGCGCAAGATATTTTTGAATAAAACATGAGGGTCAACTCATAACGCATAACTCATGACTCATAATTTGTAGCGTTTGATGCATAATAAGGGGGATATGGCAACAACAAAAGATAGTTTCGGGGTAATCGCGGCATACTTTATCTTTATATAAGGTGATATTATCTGGAATAGGGTTGATAATCGCATCATTGGCTTTTGCGATAGTCAACTTTGTTGGGTTTAAATCTTTGCGAGCTCAAGTCAGTCAAAACGAGCAACCCCAATCAAGCAGAAAGTAAGAATCCGCACCTTCTACCTTCTACCTTGAACCTTCTACTATTACTAGTACGGTGGTGTGGCGATGAACTCGAAGCGAGGGAATAAAACTAACTTAACCGGACCGGTCAGGTTTTTTCTTTCAGCAACACCCCAGATACGCGAATCACTGGAGTTCTGACGGTTATCACCAATAAGAAAATATTGATCTTCGCCAAGAAGCCATTTGGTTTTGTCGCCGGTGGCTTGTGTGAGTACATTATCAGGGATATAGCTTTCGGTAAGTCTTTTATCGTTGATGTAAACTCCATTATCCTTAATTTCCACTGTTTCACCAGGCAAGCCTATCAATCGTTTAATATATTTTGTGTGTTCGGGGTCGCCGGGGAATTTTAGAACCATCGGGTCGCCACGCTTAAAATTATTTGTAAATAAGTTAAATCTACTAATTAAAACGACTTCTTTATCGTGAAAATTGGGTTCCATGGAATCGCCGGAAACCACAAAAATCGTGACCACAAAATAATGGATTAAGAATAAAACAAGAACAGTAATAATAAACCACTTTCCGAGTTCGAAAAATATACTTGCCGAACGAGATATTTTAGCCGAACGAAACATCCTCCTCCTAAAAATTAACATTTATACCCTGAGCGAGGGTATTCCCGAGTCGAAGGGTTTCCATAACGTAAGTCTTCGACGCGTGATTACATTTGCTCAGACAATAATTTTGCGTAAGTCAAGTATAGCTATTTGGCTTTTGATTTAGACTTTCTACCTTTCGCGCTTCGAGCGTGACCACGCTCTGCGGTGGCTACTTTTAACTTTCTACTTGCAGGCTGCGCCTGCGGTGTTTTACCGATTTTTTTGGCGACTTGAGACTTCATCCGAGCGGCTTTATTCTTGTGGATGATGTTTCTCTTTGCCGCTTTATCGATTTTGGAGATAACCTGATTGATGTTTTTTTCGTCAACCTTTTGAATAGCTTCTTTAAGAAGCTTTTTTTGACTGGCGTTGCGTGCCTGTTTGCGACGGCTGACTCGCAAGGCTTTTTTTGCTGATTTAATTAATGGCATGGTATTTAACTAATAAGTAATAAATAATAAGTAATAACTGGAATGTAGCTACTATCAAAATCTAACAGAATATATACTATCTGTCAATGATAATGATACAAGAGTCTATTAGGGTTGACAAGAAGCGCTGGTTTGGTATGATAATCCATCGCTTAAATAAACCCATATAAAAGCGATACCGCTAAAAAACGTTTTGAGTATTGTCATCCTGAATAAAGGGTAATCCCGAAGTGAAGGATCTGTGTTTAGATTCTTCGCTACGGGCATACCTTCACTCAGAATGATACAAATACGAGTTTTCTCCTCGGCATATTTGTCGAAATGACGAACGTGATGAGTTTTTAGAGCGGTCTCTAAAAGCGGTAGTTGACAAGCTAATATAAAATAAATTACGATTAAATATCTGGTCAGCACCCGAAACCGCTCCATAAGCGGACACCCGAAAATCGCGAAATCGTCACCCGAAAAAGAATGCTATAACACATTACAAACTTTATAAACCTTATAACTTTACAAACTACTATTATATGGAATTATCACCAAAACAACAAGCAGTAGAACTGATTCGAGGAGCGCATCGCATCCTCGTTGTTTCCCATGAGAATCCCGATGGCGACGCTCTTGGTAGTGTTATTGCCCTGACCTTGGCTCTATCGAAATTAAAAAAAGAAGTGACCGCCAATGTTGTCGATGCGGTTCCACCTTGCTTTAGCTTTTTACCGAGGCTTGAGTTACTCAATAACAATATTGCTGCCGGGAAAGAATTTATCATATCGATTGCAACTGATGAAGTCGAAGTCGAGAAACTTGGTTATAAAACCCTACCTGAAGAAAAAAAGTTAAATATCGTTATAACAACCAAGGGTGGAATACTTGAGGCGCGCCATGTGAGCCTGGGAACCAGCGCCACACCATACGACCTAATTGTGGTTCTCGATTCGCCCGATTTGGATCGACTTGGTCTGATCTACGACGAAAATCCCGAACTCTTCTACGATGTGCCGGTTGTTAACATCGACCATCACCCAAGTAACGAATATTACGGTAAGGTTAACTGGGTTGATGTTACTGCCGCCAGTACTGCTGAAATTCTTGTATCGTTAATCGAAGCGCTCGGTTCTCCGATAAAAGGGTCAAATCCTATTAACCTGATGGACCCTGATATCGCTACTGCATTGTTAACTGGACTTACAACCGATACCGGTAGTTTTCAAAATGCCAACACAACACCAAAAAGTCTGACGGTGGCGGCGCAACTAGTTGCCAGTGGCGCGCGTCAGCAGGAAATCATCAAATCAATTTTCAAGACTAAACCGTTGAGTACACTAAAACTTTGGGGACAGGCGCTAAGCAACCTTAAAGAAGTGCCAGAAGCTCGTTTTGTTTATGCGACACTGACAAAGGGTGAATTTGTCTCTGCCGGTGCGCAGGAACAAGAATCAAGCGGGGTTATTGATGAGCTAATGAAAACCGCTAGCGGTGTTGATTTTGTTATGATAGTAGTCGAGCGCAACGATGGTGTCCACGGGTCATTGCGAGCCATCGAAAAAGGGGTTGATGTTTCAACCATCGCCCGAATTTTTGGCGGCGGCGGACATGATATGGCGGCGGCATTCCACCTCGATAACACAAGTCTAGATAGAGAAATGGAGCGGATAGTTAGTAAAATCAAAGATTACCAAGCTCGTCACGCTTCTGTTGAGGCGCGCCAAAGCGCTATGCCAGAAATCAGTAGCGGTGTAACCGAAGAAGATCAACAGCAAACAGACACGCCGAGCGATAATCCGCGAACCGGCTCAAGCAAATGGTAACATCTTAAATTGATCTAATTGATCTAATTATTCTAATTAACCTAATGAAATCCCAAATCCCAATAACCAAAATAAAACAAAATTAAATTCGCATCATTTTAGGATTTTCTGTTATTGGTATTTCCTTAGAATAATTAGTGCAATTAGAATAATTCTGTTATTTGCGGTGCTACTGTTTACAAATTGTTTCACATCTGATACACTTGTTTTTAGTAGGAGAAATAAATAATGGCAACAAAGAAAATTGTTAAAGATAAAGCACCAGCTATAAAAAAAGCTACCCCTAAACCAAAAAAGGTAGCAACGCCAAAACCAAAGGTAAAACCTGAAGTTAAGGCAAAAACTGTCAAAACCACTAAAGCCGAAAAACCAATGCCGGAAGTTCAATCAGAGTTGGTTAAAAAATACCGTTCTAACGTCAAAGATACCGGTTCAGTTGCTGTGCAGGTTGCTCTTTTAACTGATAGAATTAACGCTCTTGCCAAACATCTTGGAAAACACATTCACGATTTTGATTCAAAGCGCGGTCTTCTAATTTTAGTTGGCAAACGTCGCCGACTCTTGAACTATCTTCGAAAATCCAACGACAAGGAATACGCCAAAGTCGTAACTGATCTAAAACTGAAAAAGTAATCTCAAATCTCAAAATGCAAACCTCAAAGTTACATCTAAAAATGTAAAGTGTTAATAATGCAAATGAACTTCTGGACAAAATTCAATAAGCCGTTTTCGGTGTTAGCGCCGATGGAAGAAGTAACGGATGCTGCTTTCCGGCAGATGGTTTTGTATTGTGGTCGGCCGGATGTGTTTTTTACGGAGTTTGTAAATGTTGATGCCTTAAATAGTCCTGGGCGCGAAGAGGCGATGATGCGGTTGAAGTATCAAAAGAGCGAACACCCTATTGTGGCGCAAATTTGGGGTACTAACCCTGAAAATTTTGAAAAAGCTGCGCGCGATATTAAAAAACTGGGGTTTGATGGCATCGATATTAATATGGGTTGTCCGCAGAAAAAGGTTGTTAAACTCGGTGCCGGCGCCGCGCTGATAAACAATCACGAGCTTGCTTCACGAATAATTACCGCAACAAAACGCGGCGCCGGCGCATTGCCCGTGAGTGTCAAAACTCGCATTGGTTACAAATCAATTGCAACCGATGAGTGGATATCCCATCTACTTCATCAAAACCTAGATGCGCTGACTGTCCACGCAAGAACTCAAAAAGAAATGAGCAAGGTTCCGGCACACTATGACGAATTTAAAAAAATAGTATCATTGCGCAATAAAATATCTCCATCAACCATAATCATCGGCAACGGTGATATCAAAAACGCTCAAGAAGGCATCAAGTTATCAAAAAAATACGAACTCGATGGTTTCATGATCGGCCGCGGGATTTTTAAAGACATTTATTGTTTTGCGTCAGGTGATACTGTCCGAGGTAATCCAAGAACTAAAAATGATGATAGTTTTCGAATGGATACATTCTCTAGCAGTAATTATCGTTCGAGTAAGAGTAACCTCGCATCGAGAACTACAAACCTTAATAGTTCTCGACAAGCTCGAACAATAAACCAAAAACTGGAACTGGCTTTGCGACACATCGACCTCTTTGAGAAAACGTGGGGTGATAAGAAGAACCATCAAATACTTAAAAAATATATGAAAATCTACATAAGTGGCTTTCGCAGCGCATCAATCCTAAGGTCGATGTTGATGGAAGCTAAAGACATTGACCAGATGAGAAAAATCATCAATAATTATAGTTTATAAGTATTTCGCCAATGGGGTCAGATCTTCATCGGGTTTCTTTTTTTTAATATCATTCATCGGGAAATGCTTGATATTGTTTGTAACAAGGATAGCATTTTTTGTTTTTGCTGTTGCGGCTATAAGATAGTCGAACGCGTCGATATTATAATGACTTTTATGATATTTTTGATAGTATTTAACAGCCTGTGCAACGGTATCGGCGTCAATTGCCAAAGCCGACCAAAAATTATTAAATAATTTAGTTATTATTTTTAATTCTCTATTTCTTGCGTTGATTTCAAATTCGTATTTTGTGAGAACGGAATAGGCGATTTGCTGGTTGGGAAATACATTTCTAAACAATTTGGAAATGTTTTTATCTCCCTTTATGAAATCGATAATAACATTGGTATCAATTAGTAGCATTTTTGGTGTTCAGGCGGACGTTAAATTGTGACCTTGTCCGTTTGGAACTTTTTTCTAATTTATCCGCATCAAGTAATTGAAGTTCGTCTAAAACTTTCAAATACTCTGCATGTCGCGATTTATCTCTAAGTTGATATTGTTTTTGAACTGCATGGCGAATGAGCTGGCTACGAGTTGTATCGTTTTCCAAGGCGAGTTTATCGAGCAACGCAAGATCTTTATTGGCGATAAAGATATTGATTCTTTGTTTTTTATTTTTTAGTGTATACATATAATATATATAATATACATACATTATTGTTTTGTCAAACGAGTGAGTATAATTATTGCGTGTGTTATAATAAAATAAAAGGAGGGTTATGGAAAACGGCGAGCAGAAAATCGTAATCTATTGGAGTTGGAAAAAGACAGTTAGTTTGGCGGCGGCGGTGCTACTGGTGCCAACGCTTTTTATTTGGACTTTCGCGCTCACGCTTAAAACAACGGTTATCAACCCGAATTATTACAAAGGTGTTTTGGCGGCAACGGATACATACGATAAATTAATTCAAGACGGTATTCCGTCACTGATTGTTGATACTAAAGTATCTCAAAATGACACCACTGATTGGCTGGCGAAAGAGGCAGTTATTTTTGTAGTCCAGAAAGCTATTGATCCGACATGGTTGCAAACCATAACCAATAAGCTTATTGACCAGATAGTTTTGTTTTTCGACAATGAGCAAAAAGTTGGCGAAAAGGTAGAACTAGATTTGTCGCAAGCCGAAAGTTTTTTAGCTAACGCTAATACAACTTTATCGTTTGTAGGAGAGATAATACCCAGCTGTGGCACCACTAAAGCTGATGGCACTACAGTTGCTTGTGAGAAGATCGATAACGATGAAATAAAAAATGACATTACTGTGATTGGACAAAATATGTCCAGTTTGAGTTTGGGTATGGTGGATATTAGTGATGAGGTGACAGAAGCAAACAGCGCTGTTGGATTTATTCAAAAGTTTGTTAAGGATGTAAACGGTTACTTATGGGTGACGACAATTCTTGCCATCGTCTTTATTGCCGCGATAGTTCTAGCGAGCTTGAAAGAATATTACTATATGACACGTTTCTTAGCTTGGCCACTTGGAATTGCATCGATTCTGACATTCATCATGGTGCTAATTGTCAGTCCTGTGGCCAGCGGTGATTATAGTAGCTTGAGTCAGAATCTACCCGATGCCATGAATTCGATAATCGCCGATGTGCTTAAAGGTTTCACCTCTGGCCTCTTCCACCGCCTCGAAATCATTGCTTTGATAGTGTTATTGATTGCCACCGTCGGCTACGTAACAATGGTTGTCCTTGAGAAGAAGATTCCCGCACTAAAACGAAAATAAACAGATTAGGACTAATAAATTGAGTTTGTTTTGATCTATTGTTTAGCTTGATTATTCAACCTGATAGAGGTATAATTTGTGTGTGGAGAGGTGGCTGAGTGGCCGAAAGCAGCACACTGCTAATGTGTTGAGCTCGCAAGGGCTCCGTGGGTTCGAATCCCACCCTCTCCGCCAAGCTATGCTTGGCATGGTTATAATTATCAATTTTTACGAAAACCAGAAAAACTAAGGAGAGGTTTTATGGGTCAACCATTAAAAATGTTGACAATTAGGGAGGCAAGTATTTGGGCAAGCGATTTTCTCAAGCGCGAGATTAGCGAATCAAATATTTCATATTTAGTGCAATACGGCAAAGTAAAAAAACATAATGGCGGTAGCTATATTTTTGTAAACCTTGAAGACCTAAAAAATTATTATAATTCATATCATGGAAAACGCGAGATTAACTGGAAAAAACAGCTTGGCAATGACTTGAATTGGGCATTATCTTTCGACCATCTTCGCGAAAATGATACTACAAAGCATGTTCATCGTTTACATCCATACAAAGGGAAGTTTATTCCACAACTTGTTGAATACTTTCTAGACGATCATATTGATAATTTTAAGAAAAATATTTATTTTAGAACTGGCGATATAGTACTCGACCCATTTTCTGGTTCAGGGACCACACTCGTGCAAGCTAATGAAATAGGCATTCATTCTATAGGGATTGATGTATCGCGATTTAATTGTATGATCACGGAGACTAAATTACTGAAGTATGATATAGATACACTAGAGAAAGAGGTTAAAAAAATATCGCAGTCCATAATGGATTATGAAACAGATAAAGAGATTGTTAATTTTGAGAAAGAGTTAATGTCGCAGATGGCAATATTCAATAATAAATATTTTCCTAATCCAGAATATAAATACAAGGTTCAAAAAAAACAAATTAATGAAAAAGAGTTTGTGACCGATAAGGAAAAAGAATTCTTAAAGATATACAACGATCTAGTTAAAAAATATCATATCGAGCTCAATCATTTTTCTGCAGATAACTTTTTAGATAAATGGTATATAAAAAATGTTCGCAAAGAAATTGATTTTGCTTTTAATCAGATTAAAAAAGTTAAAGATGTCAAAAGTAAAAAAATACTAGCCGTGATATTAAGCCGAACCATTAGGTCGTGTCGCGCAACAACACATTCAGACCTGGCTACATTAAAAGAACCACAGGTTACTACCTATTATTGCTGGAAACATAAGAAAATATGTAAACCCCTGTTTTCGATAAAATATTGGTTTGAACGTTATGCCATGGACACGATTAACCGTCTAAAGGAATTCGAAAAAATTAGAAAATCAACACATTGCTCAGTTATTACAGCAGACTCCAGAAATGTAAATATTATTCGTGAAGTAGAAAAAAGAAATAAGGATTTTACCAAACTAATTAAATCTCGGAAAATTAAGGGTATTTTTACTTCTCCACCTTATGTTGGCCAGATAGACTATCACGAACAACATGCATACGCCTATGATTTGTTTGGCTTTGAACGTAGGGATAATCTTGAAATAGGACCGCTTTACAAGGGGCAAGGACTAGATGCTCGGAATTCTTATATTGATGGTATTTCCAAAGTGTTGCTTAATTGTAAAAAATATCTTGCGAATAATTATGATGTTTTCTTAGTTGCAAATGACAAATATAACATATATCCTCAAATTGCAGAGCGATCGAGAATGAAAATAGTGAATCAATTTAAAAGACCAGTTCTCAATAGAACCGAACGTGATAAATCACCGTATTCAGAAATAATATTTCATTTAAAGGAGAAATAATATGTCATTATCTAAAGAACAGACGCTTAATGTAGAGAGCGTCTTAAAAACAAGTTTGCGAAATAAGTTTCAAAACTATAAGCCAGAGCCTGCTGTGATGCCATTTCACACGCGACTTCTTGGTAAAGACCGTCTCGCTCTTTATTCGTTTATACATTCTTTAAATACTAATTTTGGTACAAGCATTTTTGAACCTGTAGGTTTGACTTTAGCTCAAAATCATTTCAAAACTGCATCTACACAAGTTGTTGCAGGTAATAGTATTAGTAGTGAAGCCCAAAAAACTATACAGAAAATAATGGATAATTTATCGACTGCTAACACTCAACCTGATAAAAGCAAGGAAATAGAAGCGATCAGAAAGGTGTGTCGGAAGGGTAAAATGATTAAAACAAAACCAACAAGAGTTGATTTACTAGTAGAATCTAACAGTGGAGCATATTTTTTATTCGATATTAAAACCGCAAAACCAAATGCAGGAGGTTTTAAGGAATTCAAAAGAACCCTGCTTGAATGGGTGGCGGTTTTTCTAGCAAATGATCCAGAAGCAAAAATAAATACCCTTATTGCAATTCCTTATAATCCATATGAACCAGAGCAATATAATCGTTGGACAATGCGAGGAATGCTAGATTTAGACAAAGAACTAAAAGTCGCCAGTGAGTTTTGGGATTTTCTAGGTGGAAATGATACATACAATAATCTGCTTGACTGTTTCGAAAGAGTGGGTATTGAGCTGTCTGACGAAATAGATAAATATTTTAGTCGTTTCAATAAAGATAGTAAATAAATATATGTCGACAATAAGTAGAAGAATTGATACTGCAATTAATAACATCACAAACAGAGATTATGAAAACGCACTAATCCAGATATCTATTGCCATCGACTCAACGGCGAAAAAGAAATGGCCAAAAGACGGAGTAGGCAGAAGAATTCGCAGATTTATTAAAAAAAACGAATCGTTTATATATAATATCGCACTATCAGGAGGTTTGATTTTATGCACCGGTGGGCGCATTATTATTAAAGACTGCGAGTTACCGCAAATAATATACAAATTAATACGTTGTGTGCTTCAGCATGGTGATGAATTAAGTGATAAAATTGTTATTAAGGAAAATTTCAACACTATAGGGATAGAAGACGACAAAGTTATTATAAATATAGGCCATATATACGGTTTATTACTTGCTGTAATTGTTGATCCTATGAATATCAATGAACGGTGCAGTTCTAATCCAATTATATATTTTAACGGGAACCAATTATTTATTAATAATATCTGGGGCGATATTTCAAAATTAAAAGAATGATTGCATCTTAACTTTTGTAGTAATAACCAATGAACAAAGTTAAATATCTTTTAACTTACCGTTACGGAGAAATTATTCACGACCTAACAGTAGCTTTCTGCCAGAAGTACGTTTTAAGTTACTTAAGTAACCTAAGAAACTTAAGTGCAGATAGAAAGCCTGACTACCGGACGGCAGACCAAATGAACCAAGCGGCACGCAGCGGCAAACAAAATATCGTTGAAGCGGTAAGCAAAGACCATACCTCTACTCAAGGTGTAATAAAACTACTTGGTGTGGCTAAAGCATCGATCGAGGAGCTAATAAGCGACTACGAAGACTTCCTGCGCCAACACGGGCTTGAAACTTGGCCGAGAAACGACCCGCGAATAGCCGAGCTTAAGAAGGTCGGCTGTCGCTTAAGTAACATGGGTAACTTTAGTGACTAGGTGAGCTCAAGGAAAAGCCGAAGCTTTTCGGAGAGCCTGAAAAAGATGCGAATTTTTTACTGACTCTTTGCCATATAGAAAATTATTTGCTGGATAAGCAAATAAAATCGGTGGAAAATAAGTTTATCCGCGAGGGTGGATATAGTGAAAAGCTAGCGCGAAAAAGACGAGAGTGTAGAGGGTATTAGCTTTTGATGTAAGTTATGTTATTTACTAGCTATACAGACGAGAAAAGTAAATTTGTTATACTAAAGAAAAAGGAGGAATATGGAGCGAGTTGAAATAACAACTCAAAAAGCGCATAACCTAAGGAGCTGGAACTTGTCTATGGGTTTTCTGCATCTTGTTCAAGGCATTTTGATACTTATATTATCAACCGATTTCACTTTGCCCGTAATAGGCAATTTTCTGAAATTCGACACTCTAACGCAATCGCTGGCGCCGCAACCAGAAATATTGTTCGAGATTCCAATTGGGGTAGCTGTAGCAATATTTTTCTTTATGTCATCAATCGCTCATTTTTCCGTATCTACATTTGGCTATAAATGGTATATAACAAAAATTGGAGATCATATTAACCCTGCTCGTTGGATTGAGTATGCCTTCAGTTCTACGCTAATGTTGATAATAATCGCTATGCTCGTAGGCATCTACGAACTTTCAGCGTTGATAATGCTTGTTGGTGCCAACGTGGCAATGATCCTCTTTGGCTGGATGATGGAGCTTCACAACCAGACAACAGAAAAGACGAATTGGGCGGCGTTTATCTTTGGCTGTATCGCGGGCATTATTCCTTGGGTGGCAATAGGAATATACTTATTTGCCTCGGGTGACGGCGAAATGAAAGCGCCGACTTTTGTCTATTGGATATTCCTGTCGATATTCGTTTTTTTCAACTGTTTTGCTATCAACCAAGTACTGCAATACAAAAAGGTTGGCAAGTGGGCGGATTATATATACGGTGAAAAAGCTTATATAGTGCTCTCATTGATAGCTAAATCACTATTAGCGTGGCAGGTTTTTGCCGGTACGCTAAGGCCATAATCCAGAAAGGCAAATAAAACTAATATCAATATCAAAAATCGGCCTCGGGAATACCGAAGGCCGATTTTTGATTTGACTAACTCTTATTGCGGGCGGCAGAAAACGCCTGCCATTGGAGTGTCGCACTTAGGACATTTGCTTTGCGAGCAGGGGATTCCGCGTCTGTGAGGTATGGATGTTCCACATTTTGGACATACGCAGTCGGCGCTACCACCCAACCCTTGTCCCTGTCCAACGCCTCTACCAACTCCGCGACCAACACCTCTGCCTCTACCTGTGCGGGGACCCTGTCCCATAGGACCAGTTCTGTCTAAATTTGGCATAATTACATCACCTCCCTTCATATTTATTGCTTTGCCATATATTAAACTATTTGCGACCTTTTTATGCGCACTATGCAAAACGCGTAAAAAAGTAACACGAGAAATACCCATTTTTTGCGCTGCTTCCTCTTGGTTTAAATCATCTACGTCGGAAAGTCGTATCGCTTCAACTTCATCAAGCGATAGAATTTCCTCCTGAAGATATCGCAAAGGAATGCCTACTGGCTTGAAATAGGTGATTTCCGGGTTGAACCTGATTATCCTTTTTCTTTTTGGTCTTCCTCTCATTCTCGACCTTTCTAATTACCATTATAGAACATATGTTCATTATTGTCAATACTTTTATCATAAAAAATATGTATAATAAAAACATGGAAGAGCAACAAGAGAATAAACAATTATTAGCTTCGCTTAGAATTTCCACTGAAAGAATCGGCTCGTTAGCCGATAACATTTTTGGTTTTGCAATGACTTTGCTCGTGGTTTCAATCAGTTTGCCGACCTTAGAAAGCCAAACCGATACGCTACAAATCTATTTAAAAACTCAATCTCGTGACTTTTTGAATTTTGCAGTCAGTTTTATCTTGCTGGGACTGTTTTGGTTATATTTCAATCAGCTCAACCGTCATATCAAAAAAGCCAGCACTACATCAATTGCTCTTAACCTCTTAATGATGATGTTTGTGGTATTGGTCCCGCACTCAACTAATCTAATAAACGCATATCCGCACACTGTCGGTGCCGATTTGTTTTTTGATGTAAATATGTTTTTTCTTTCCATACTGATGTCGATTAACTGGATCTACTGCTACCAAAAAGGATTTGTTGAATCGGAAGGAATAAAATCGCACATCGCCAGAATTAATTACTCGGTTTTTTTCTTACCCATTATCGCGATACTCGCACTTATTATCAACACGTTTTTCCCCGGCTGGGGTGACCTTATGTATCTGCTGATGCCAGTTGCAATAATATACGCGAGGTAGATACTATGCAATTGACCCTTATCAATGATGGGTTCATAATAAAGATATGATGAGAATAATTAAGTTCTTTTTATATTTTATCGGTGTAATAGTTGTTATTTGTGCACCGAATTCAGTTTTCGCGCAAGAGGCGGGCGTGCCCGCCGACGAGGTGGGGTGGGCTATTGAAAGTTACGACACGACTATCAATGTCAGCCAAAATTCAGTTTTGGATATTACGGAAAAAATAGAGGTTGATTTTGGCAGACTGCAAAAACATGGAATTTACCGCGACATTCCTCTTGGTTATAGTGATGACTATGGTCAAAGTTATAAACTGCGTTTTAAGCTCGTGTCTGTCACAGACTCAAGTGGCGATAACATCGATTATGAAATTTCCGGCTGGGATGAAAAATCCATTAAAATCGGTGATGCCGATAGAACTGTTAGTGGCGAACAGACATACACCATCAATTACAAAATTTGGCGTGGTATTAGATATTTAGATACTGATGAACTTTATTGGAATGCTATTGGGACAGGATGGGAAGTACCCATTGAAAATGCTAGCGTTACTGTCAACTATCCAGGTGGTATCGATAATATCAAAACAGAGTGTTACAGCGGCGCGATGGGACAAAATAATCAGCAGGATTGTATTGCATCTTCAAGTGGTAACGTAGCGAAATTCTCGGTATCAAACCTAGATGCTTACGAAGGGCTGACCATTGTTACCGGCGCTCCCAAAGGGACGCTTACGCCACCCTCGACAGTCACCATTATCGGTTGGACGCTAGCGGATAATTTCAGCTATATCATCCTCTTGCTATCATTAATTGCCTTTTATATCATCTGGCGGTTGAAGGGCAAAGATCCCACAGGCAAGAAAACAATTGTGCCGGAATTCGCACCGCCGGAGAACCTATCGCCATCCCAAATGGGGGTTTTGAAGGATGAACGCGCCGATATGCTTGACATTAGCGTTGGGATTATTTACCTCGCAAGTCGTGGACATTTGAGCATCAAAGAACTGGAGAAAAAAGGAATACTTGGGGGAAAAGATTACGAACTGACAAAAAAAGAATCATCAAAAGGAAAGTCTGCCTTTGACGTCGCTCTCCTTGGCGCGGTTTTTGGAGATGCTACCACAAAGAAATTAAGCGAGCTAAAAAACCATTTTTATACCAATATTCCTAACCTCAAAAATATGCTTTATGATGATATTTTGAAAAAGGGATACTTTGATAAAAATCCCAATTTGGTACGCGGTTCTGCCATCACTTTAGGTCTGATTGTCCCAGGTGGACTGATGTTTTTATCCGCGTTTATCAGCGGTTCTTTCACATCCGCGATAATCAGCGCAATACTCTTGGCTCCATTTGCCGTTTGGTTCGGGTTGGCGATGCCCCGCAAGACGGTGGAGGGGGCGGAGGCACTTAGAAAAACACGCGGGTTTCGGCTCTTCATCTATACTGCTGAAAGATATAGAGCAAAGTTTGAGGAAGATAAGAATATATTTTCCAAATATTTGCCGTATGCTATGATGTTTGGACTAACAAAAAAATGGGCAAAGGCGTTTAAGGGGCTCGATGTTAATCCGCCTAGTTGGTATTCCGGTCACAGCGCGTTTAACGCAATTATTTTTGCGGACGCCATGACACACGCATCACAAGAAATGAGCTCTGTAATGGCATCCTCGCCGCAATCAAGCGGTTCCTCAGGTTTTGGCGGCGGAGGGTTTTCGGGCGGTGGCTTTGGCGGTGGTGGTGGAGGAAGCTGGTGATGGTGGCTAATGATTGATAGTTAATGGCTAATTACTGTCATCCAAAATGAAATCCTGGACTACCACGACCGCCTCGCGAAAATGGAAGGCGAAGGGAAGTAAGATAATAAAGTTATAAGGTTCATAAAGTTTATAAAGTGAATAGAGAATCAGAATATAAATCGAAAGAGCGGCGCGGGAGTACCCGCGCCGCTGTGAATGATGTGTATCACCTAACGAATCTCGGCAAAGAAAGATCTCTTATTCTGGCTAGTAGTTTTCTTTGCTCGTGGCTTCGCTTATGTCTCGCAACAGTTCTGGCATATTCGTAATCTTCACGATACATCTTATCAGTTCTGTATCTGTGGAGCGCATCCGCCAAGAGTTTCTGGTCTGCCGCTGTGAGAAGCACATTACACCTCCTTGAGTGATGTAGTGTTAAAAGTCATCCCCTTGCCTCAATAGTACAATACTAAATACCTTGCTACAAGGTTGGAATTCTGGTAAACTTCAGGAGAAGATTGATGATGTGCCCCCGTAGTTCAATGGATAGAACGCGGGCTTGCGGAGCCCGTGATGTAGGTCCGATTCCTACCGGGGGTACCATATAAGTTATAAGCAGAAGGTAGAAAGTAGAAAGTGGCGGAGTGGCTCGCGCCACTTTTTTTATTGTTCGAAATTGTAATCAATTGAGAACTAAGAACCATAATAGTTCTCACGAATACTTTCGAACAATGATTTAGTTTAGCCTTTATATCTCCTTTCTTCATTTTTCATTCTACGTTCTAAATTATTGCATATTCTCTGTTGACTAATAATCTATTAATGGCTACGATTATCTCGCTAGGGAAACGAACCTTGAAAGGATGGTGAAGTGCATGTCGAAACTAGTCTACATACGTCCAGGGGATTCTTATGGCAGCGAGTCGGAGTGTCATCAATTGACCGAAAAGGGTAAACGTGATGTTAGCAGTATGGCTAGTTTTCTTCGTTATAGTTTGGTAGATTCAAAGCCGGGAAGCTTTATGGTACTTCTGAAAAAAGGAAACGCAGTTTATCTCGAGACAGCTAGAATAGTTGGTAAAATTGTTGAGTCTCCAGTATATCGTTTTGATGAGGATGGAAGCTGGTTAACTACCAGTGGTGAAAGAATGACTATTGATGAAGCTCATAGCAGAGGTATAGATATTATAGTTATTCAAAATTATTACCAAGAAGACGAATCAGAATCGAGATCTCCGCTTGTAGAAATGAAGCCTGGAACTATGGTTGTTTGTGAAAAGAATGTTAATGTCAGGTATCTCTTTAAGTCGGTTTGATCGTAGCTTTTCAGTCGGCAATCATTGTTCACGGCGAGATAGGCAGGTTTTCTCAACCATAACGGGGATTAGCGTAATGCGGTCCCCGTTTCTTTTTTTCATTTTTCATTCTACGTTCTAAATTATTGTATTTTCTCTTTCCAAACCAGATACGAGATGGTAGTATTGTAATGAGAGAATTTTAATCAGAAGTGTCATCCTGAATGAGTCCTATCCGGACGAAGTGAAGGATCTGATAAGGGAACACAGATTCTTCGGCCGAGAGTACTCTCTTCAGAATGACACACTAATTTTACTTTATAAACTAATTCATATGAGCTTAACTCGGAAGGTTGCATACAACACTGTGGCGCTTATCGTTGGTCGTGGTATCAACACCATTCTTGCCCTACTAACCACAGCGGCGTTGACAAGATATTTAGGTGTCGCCGGTTACGGACAATACACGACAATTTTTGCATTTGTCACTCTTTTTAACACTTTCGCCGACTTCGGTTTTATGATGATACTTCTGCGAGAACTTTCTGCCGGTCGCTACAAGCCGGAAATAATTACGCGCAATATTCTTGCTATTCGTACTGTCTTTGCGGTTGTCGTTTACTCAATTTGTTTCGGTATTAGCTGGTTATTAAACTACCCGTCGGTTGTTCAGTGGGGTATTGGTATTATCGCCCTAGCTTTTCTCTGGTCAACGATTCAAGGAACGGTTATTGCGGTTCTCCAGGCCAACCTGCGTGCCGACAAGGCAGTGTTAGGCGATGCGGTCAACCGCTTAATTATCCTTGTTCTGATTTTATGGCTTGGTAGCAAAAATGCTAATTTATTATATATTCTTTGGGCGTACCCGGTTGGAACTTTTGTCGGTCTTGTCATCAACTGGTTTTTTGCCAATAAATTTGTCCGTCTCGGATTTTCTTGTGATTTTAAGCTCTGGAAGAAGTTGATTATTGATGTTTTCCCGCTAGGTATCGCCGGTATTTTTTCAATAATATATTTCAAGGTTGACTCGGTGATGCTTTCTTTGATTAAATCAGCCGAGGATATTGGTATTTACGGCGCCCCTTATAAAATTCTCGAAGTTCTTCTTGCTTTGTCGGCGCTGTTTATGGGAGTAGCTTTTCCCATACTGACAAGATATCTGCAAAGTAAGCAAATGGATAAATTTGCCAGTGCTCTTCAGAAGAGTGTCGATTTTCTGCTCCTGCTGGCGCTACCGATTATTGTGTTTTCGATAATACTGGCGCCAACAATCATTGACATTATCGCCGGCAACGATTTTGTTGTGGCAAGTACCGTAATGATATTTGGTCGCCCGGCGACCGCGATAACAATTCTTCAAATATTATCATTCACTATTTTGTTAAGTTATATGACAACCATCTTCAATAACGTAATAATTGCTGCAGGAAAACAAAGCAAATTGGTTTGGCCAAACTTTGCGCTGATAGCTATCAATATTTGCCTGAATCTGCTACTGATACCTTATATCAGTTATATCGGCGCATCGGTCGCCACCGTACTAACGGAAATTGCGGCGTTGAGTTTCAACTTTTATTTGGCAAAAAAATATATTAGATTTGATATAACGTCAACGGCTTTCTGGAAGGGGTTGGTGGCGGTTGCGGGGATGATAATTGTTACATGGTTGACGCGCGATATGTTTATTGCCATTCCGCTTATTTTGGGTTCAGTGGTTTACGTCATTATCGTTTTATTAATCAAAGCCGTTCCGAAGGATATGGTGAGAGAAATAATAAAAGGACAATAATAAATTACTCTAATTAATCTAATTATTCTAATTACTCTAATGAAATACCAAAAAATAAATCAAATCCCAAAATAATACAAATTCAATTAGTATCCTTTTAGGATTTTCTGTATTTGGAGCTTCCCTAGAATAATTAGTGCAATTAGAATAATTAGAATAATTTTATGACCATTGGTATTGATGGGACGAGAGGAATAAATGAAAAGGCGGGGATAGGGCGCTATACCGCTCATCTTTGTAGTGAAATGGCGCGCCGACAAGATATCGACACAAAGTTCTTATTTACTGCAATGCGTCACAAGAAAGAGAAAGCTAAGGAAATAAAAAGGCTTGTCGGCGCGCGCCAGTTCGCGCTTAAATCGGTCCCCGGCGAGTGGAAAAACTCAATTCTCGGCTGGCCAATATCAATTCCCGATATGTGGCTAAAAAATATAGATTTGTGGCATGCGCCGAGTATTTGGGAGGCGCCAATTGCGACCAATTGCAAGCTTGTTGTAACGATCCACGATATGACACCATTTTTATTTCCCGAGCTACGTGGTCAAAAAGTATCAAAAAACCAGCAACGCCGAACTGTTAAGACCGCAAAAAAAGCAGATGGCATCATCTGTATTTCCCAAGCGACGGCCGACGATCTTGTAAAATTTATTCCGGAGGTCAAGGAGAAAATCAGCATCGTGCCGTTGGGGGTTGAGGATAGTTTTAAGCAACTAAATTACACAAAAAAAGAAAAAGTGATTTTAACGGTGGGGACGGTGGAGCCACGCAAAAACTTGAAACTGCTATTTGAAACTTTTGAAAGGTTGCCGGAAAAGTTGCAAAATGAATATAAAATTTGGGTTGTTGGCGCATCGGGGTGGCGCAACTCTGATATTTTTGATGAGGCCAATAAACTTGGCGACAAAGTCAAGTTTTTTGGATATGTCAGCGATAAAGAGTTAGTTGAACTTTATAACAAAGCGACTGTTTTTACTTTTCCAAGTCTTTATGAAGGGTTTGGGCTACCGCTACTCGAAGCTATGGCGTGTGGTTTGCCAATAATTGCCAACAATATATCAAGTATCCCGGAAGTTACAGGTGATGCGGCAATGCTTATGGAAAATGATGTAGAGAGGTGGCAAGCAGGTATGGCGCGACTTTTAACTGATACCAACTTGCGCGCCAAAATGCGCCATACCGGCCTTGCGCGCGCCAAAAAATTCACATGGCAAAAAATGGCGGAAGAAACCATCAAAGTCTATGAAAAAACTCATAACTCATAACTCATAATTAATAACTAAGGAGTGCTGGCGCACATTATATTTTCTT
>CAZPNA010000003.1:0-22112 GCA_964588135.1 uncultured Candidatus Saccharibacteria bacterium
TAAAAATAAAAAAATGTTTATTTATTTTTTTTTTTCAATAATTTTTGGTTTTCGTTTAATGGGGGGGGTAATGAATCAAAATTTGGATTAAAATTTAAAAAAATTCTGCGAGGTTGGTTGACAGCAGAAAAAATAGAACCTTGCGCAGATTTTGCCAAACCGTTTTACCTTCACGCAGACTACCTGCAAGAATATTAAAATTATTATCAAGGAGGACTACGTCGGCAGTTTGTTGCGCCACCTCCCCTCCCTCTCCCGCCAAAGCGATTCCAACGTCAGCCGATTTTATTGCCGCAGCATCATTGATACCATCACCAGCCATGGCTACACGCAAACCTTGTTTGCGATAATATTTAACTAAATCTAATTTATTTTCGGGTGACATTCTAGCAAATACACGAGCGTTCTTTAACACATCACGGCGCCGCGCCGCCAGTAACCCCCCAATCCTTTTACCAGTAACTACAAAATCATTTTTTCCAGTGATACCAACTTCTCTGGCAATAGTATATGCGGTGGATGCGTGATCGCCGGTAACTAGCTTGATATCAATACCAGCATTTTTTAATTCTGTAATGGTGGGCTTAATATCATCACGCGGCGCGTCTTCAATCCCTATAATTCCCAGCAGTGTTAGACCCTTTACCTGTTTGTGATTCATAGACCCCGATTCAAATGTTTTCTTAGCTAGCGCGATTACTCGATACCCCTCGCTCGCCATCTTTTTATATGCGATATTAAATTCGTCACGATAAGATTGCGTAATGCTCTTTCCAATTGTATTGATAATGATCTTCGACGATTTACCCAATATACTTTCCGGAGCTCCTTTGACAAGCATCTCTTTCGTATCTATGTTTTTCGCGGTGACAGCCATATATTTTTGACGGCTCGAAAAAGGAACCTCGTCAATTTTTTTCCATTTATTGATTTTGCCAGTGATGCCGAGACGATGAGCTAATGCTAGTAATGCAATATCAATACTATCACCAGTTTTTTTAATACCTTTTAATCCATATGCAATATTTGCGCTGTTAGCCAATGCACCGACTCTCGCAATTTCAAAAGCATCCTTTACGTTTTTACCTTTAATCTTGGAGTGATTTTTCGACCCAACTATTTCATAATATTCGCCACCTGCCCAAATTTTCCTCGCTGTCATTTTTCCTGTCGTTATGGTGCCGGTTTTATCAGTTAATACTAAATCAACGTTACCCAGAACATCAGCGGCTGATAAGCGTCTAGTTACTACCTTTTTACGCGATAAGCGTAGCGCAGCAATAGCTAGAGTCAGCGTCACAACTATTGGCAAACCCTCTGGTATTATTGCGACAAATAAATTAACCACATAGACAAGAGACGACTTCAGCTCCGCACCTTTTGTAAGAAAAACTATCAAAGTAAGCACTGCAAATATTGCAGCAATCGCTAATAGGATCTTTGCTAATCGTGCAACTTCTTTTTCCAGAGGACTATCAATTTCTGTGGTTTGTCGCGCCTTTGCCAGCGTTCCCGCAAAACGGACGTCTCTGCCAACTCCAACAACTATTCCTCGGCCATGTCCATGAGCAATTTTACTACCATAAAAAACCATATTAGCCTGTACTACCGAATTATTTCCTGGCAGGTTAATAGCATCCGATTTTTTAGCAACCGGCATTGATTCGCCGGTAAGCATTGATTCGTCAACTTCCATATCAAATGACTGACTCACCCTAATATCAGCCGGAACTTTTTTCCCTTCCTGAAGAACAACTACATCGCCCATTACCAAGTCGCTAACATGAGTTTCGACCATTTTACTATTCCTAATAACATATGTAGTATCAGGTACAATCTTCTTAAGAGCTCGCAATGCGTTATCCGACTTGTACTCCTGAAAAAAACCAAAGGTCGCATTAGCAATAATTACAATAAAAATAAAATAAGCGTCATTCGGTCTTTGGATGCCTAGTGATATCAGGGCGGAAATTACAAGCAAGTAAACGAGTGGGCTGGTAAATTGATGAAATATTATTTTAATTACTCGCATAAACACGATCGGCTCATCTAATTGGCGAGTTTTTTTACGTCTTTCTTTTGCTGATTGCCCATCTAGCCCGATTGTTATATCAGTTTTTAGAACATCAGCAACTTGATTTGTTGTAAGTTTTGACCAGTTCAAGATACCTCCGTAAATTATCTCAAAATTCAAATCTCAAAGTATTGGGGTGCTATCGCACATTTTATATTTTACATTGCAATTTTGAGGTTTGGACTTTGAGGTTTGAATTATTTTGATTGCCTTTCTTCATTATTTACTATACCATATCTGGTATGGTAATATTTATTATAATCTTTGCAATACTAACATTAGTTCTTGCTCTTTGGGGCATTTCGAACCTTATAGCCATAATGGGTGGCTCTCCTCCTGTCCACACCCCGGACGAAACTTGTCTGGAAATTCTTAAGGCTTCGCTCATTTGCAGCAAATATACATTGATAGATCTTGGTTCAGGTTCGGGAAATATGATTGTTTGCGCATCAAAAAAATTTAAAGCAAAAGCAATAGGTTACGAAATCAGTCCTTTCCCCTATCTAACTTCAAAATTCAGAACTATATTTATGGGCTCAAAAACTAGAATTAATTTTGCGTCAGTTTTTGAGGCAAAATTAAGCGAGGCGTCAATTATTTACATTTATCTTCTTCCAAAAATGCTGATGTCGATATTTCCAAAAATCAAGCACGAAGCTAAACCAGGGACAACAGTTATTACTCGCGGTTTTCCCCTCCCAAGCTGGCAACCAATTAAAAGAGTTCAGGTCGGCAACCCCAAAACCAAGATTTTTATTTACAAAGTTAAATAGATAATATAGTTTATAAGGTTTATAAAGTTCTTAAAGTTATCAAGTGAAAATCAAAATTAAATAGTAATAATATTGATGTTTGCCCTATAAAATGATATTATCTACAATGTATCATGATAGAATTGGGGTTTTTTATTTTAATCGGTCATGCATCATAGCTGTGCGAAGCACTCCAATATTTTGAGATTTGAGATATGATTTTTGAAATAATTTTGGACCTGTAGCTCAGTGGTAGAGCGCATCGTTGACATCGATGAGGTCGGTGGTTCGATCCCACCCAGGTTCACCATCAACGCAAGTATAACTAATTTTAATATTTGCGATGTAATTTTGTCACGCAGAGCGTGATCAGGCTTTGCCTGAAGATTTGAGATATTTTAATAAATGTAGTACGAAACAACTATTCCGGTGATAACACCTAAGACAGTAACGACAAACGCTGCCCAGTGTACTGTGTTTGAGCGCGGGTTCAGATGCCAATTATAATATGCTGGCGACCTTTGTCTTAACCAGTCATGAGTTGGTACCATAAACGGCATCGAGGTCTTCGTAGAACCCTGAATCGCTTGGATTTTTTTATCCAATACATCCGTAGATACCGTTTGATTTGGCTGAACCACCCCAAGCTCCCATCTCTACTTATGATTCTTTTTCCTCGGTTTTTTTGTTCTTCAAATATTCATGGGCAAACACCGAGATAATACCCACTATCGGAATCGCTAGCACTGCGCCACCGACGCCTAGCAATCTACTACCAACTAGAATTGCGATAATCACTACAACTGGAGACACGCCGATGGCTTTTTGCATAATCTTCGGTACCAGTATTTGATTTTCAATTTGCTGGACTACAATAAATATCACAATCAGCGCCCCAACTTGCCACAGTGGTGCACCTGATGCAAAAACTATAAATGCCCCCAGCGCGCCGGCGATAATCGGGCCTAGCAAAGGTACCAACTCTAAAAGTCCCGCTGTTACGCCGATGGCTAATGCATAGGGGGCGCCAATAACCTGCGTTGCCAGTGTTATCATAAGCCCTACCAATACCATTAAAGAAAATTGTCCGCGTAGCCAAAGACCAATTTTAATACCAATCCGATGCGACATATCCGCTATTCGCGCTTTGTTTTTTAACGGTACGATATTTAGCAACGATTTTCTGATGGTCTTTTCCTCGATAAGCAAATAAAACGTTAATACCACAACCGTTAAGGCTGATACGATGCCGCCAAAAAGAGCGATTGTGGCGCCAACTATCCCTTCTGTGTATTTACCAAGACTACTTGAAACTGTATCTAATATTTTTTGTGTAGCTTGAGTGCTATATCCAGAAGAAAAATCCGTAAATTTATCGATGTAAATTGGAGCATTATTTGCCAACGATTGAACCTGTTCAACAAGAGGCGGAATAATGATATATACCGCAAGACCGAATGTTGCGACCAGAACAATAAACACAATCAAGATACTTAATACTTTCGGCACCCCCCAGAGAGTAATTTTTGTAACTATCGGCTCAAGCGCCACTGTAAGCATCACCACCACAAACAAAAGGATTAAGACATCTAAAATATAGTACGCCAGCCACAACCCTAGAACAATTGCTATTGTCTTGAGAATGGTTGATGTTGTTATTTCGATTCTATGTGTTTTCATATGTTTCTATTATATCGATAATCTGACAAAATGGAATCTTCTCTACATAGCTCAAGGAATATCATTCGAATATTACCCCGATAATTACTCAATCAAATAGTTATCAATTGATTACAACCTCGAACAATAAAAATATACTGTTCGAGGGTTACTGCCCGAGAACTACTAATGTTGATACGTTAGCAATTCCCGTCGTAATACAAAATTCTTCGAACGACATTTTAGCGTGCGAGTATTCTATTCCGCGATTTTATAATTAATTATTTTGATTAATGATAGAGTGGCGTGTTGAGTATAATCATTTCGTTGTTGGTTGTTGGTTAGCGACTGGCGAAACCCTCCGAGCGCTTTGGTCGTGTCTTCTAAATAAAATGTATTGTCAGTAGTATATTGAGTTTGCATAACAAACCTTGCCGCTAATGTTGATGCTTTTTGATATTTTGACATGTGACTATCATCTCCAGATATTTTTGCCAGCTCGTAAGCGTCGGCGATCCCCTCTAAATATGATGCTGTAGAATTACTTGGGCGCGCTTTGAACCCGCCGGCATAATCAGGATAATCGCTTTTGGCCAATTGATAATTATCAATAAGCCAATCATTCATCTCAAAAACAAAATCTTTCATTTCATTATTCTGATTAACCTTGCAATAAAGCAAATATGCTTGACTATGCCACGGGATAAAAGCGGTATTTTTATTTTCACGCCAATAATCTCTGTAATAAGGAAATGCCTTTTCGACTGATTCCAAATATTTAATATCTCCCGTCTGGTCATATAATTTCATTAGTGCTAACATAGTCTCGCCTGGATAATAGTCCTTACCGCTTTCGCCACCATTTATAAAATCAGTAACATACGACCCATTATCTTGTTGATTACCCAAAATCGCACTACCCAGTTCTTTTAAAAGCGTGTCTCGATTTGGATAATCCGGAGTGTTGATAAGAAGCATAATAATAAAAGCATTATAAGCAATCTTCGCGTCGTCATCGATTTTTATATAACTGCCGAAATTATTTGTTTTTTTATCGGCAAGGTATTTTTCGAGAGTTGCCACAGCGGTCGCATCCATGCTGTCATTGCTTGTAAAATTTCCAACTTCGGTTACCGCCCACGTTGCTGCCATCCGTCGCACATCGTTGTCATCATCGGAATAACTGTTTATTGACGGAAAATATAAGTATTCAAGCAGGTTTGTCTTTGCGTTAACATCGTTTTCCATCCAGTCGTAACCTAACTCGATACTCTTTTGAACTGATTCTGAAGAGACATTTTTTAACGTAATTATTTTGTTGTACCTGTAAAGGCTGGTCACATCTCCACTGCTTGACGATAAAAATACCACCGAATCGAACTTGAATTTTTCTACATCCCGACTTTGATAACAAGACTTATCAAGCTCAATTTGTTCGCAGAGCTTATTTAATATTTTCTCGTGATCCATGTTTTGAGTGATGGGTTCCGCACTTGCCATATCGACACCGGTCTCACTGCTTTGAAGTCTTAAACCGTCTAGGCCAAGTTCAATATTTTGCGTAAGACTATCAAGATCGTAAGCACCCAGACTCTGTGGATTGCTTAGAAAATCAAAAACCATATCGACATTTGATATTTCGTCCACATCTATATGCTCCCTGCAACTGTCAATAATCCCGGCGATGTCATTCTCTACTCTCGATAGATCATCTGTTGCCGTACCGTAATTAGTGCAAATTTGCATACCATCAAGATAGAATGTAAGAAATAATTTATAATAATTAGTATTAATGTCGATCAATTTTTCAGCGCTGTCGGTGCTTTGCTGTGTTAAGTACTGGTGTGCGAAATTCGATACTTCCTTTTTTTGAGCATCATTTAAGGAAAAAGTTGTTTCATTTTTATTCGTAGCACACCCACACAACAACACAACTAAAAAAACTACAATTATCGGAAGGATTGTTTTTTTCATTGAGATATTTTTTTACTTTTTGTAGTACTTAACAGATGCAAAATAGCCCGTAAAGAATACCAAAACACCGTAACAGAGGAAGAATACGCCCATAAGCCACACTAATACTTCGGTGGTATTTAACGGATAGAATAGTACCAATATGCCCAATATTATTGTGATAATACCCACAAGAAGAAATGGCAGGCGAGCGCCCTTCTTCATTTCCTTGTCAGCAATGGAAACGATTATTTCGCAGATACCCAAAACAAGTGCCCATAAGCTCATAATAAACGCGAAAGCGACAACTGTAATGCTTGGCCAGAAAAGAATTAGAATTCCGATGACAATTTCTAGAACACCGATTGGGATAAGGTAGTGTAGTCCGCTTCGCTGTGTTAATTTTAATCCTATAACAATTGCAAAAATTCCGTCAACAACTACTAAGAACGGGAACAATATTAATACTAGTAGCAGAGTTGCCCCCGGCCAAATAATAAAAACTAAACCAACTAAAAACGCTAACAATCCTCTTACAATGAGTGACCACGGATTCATTTCCCCTCCTTGTTTTGTTGCTTGACTCTATTTTACCACAAAAATCCAAAATGGTTTTTTAAAAAAATTACGAATCGAAGATCTTCTGTGATTGTGCTTAACGATGCTCTATGAGCGTATATTATTTGTGGTCCCGATAAATTCTTTTCTGCAGAAGGGACTACGTCCTCTACTTGCAGAAGCAGAATAAACGGGACTCACCTCTTCGCCAGTAGGCGAATTAGGTGGTCGGTCAGCTAAGCTGACCGTGACCAAGCTGAGCTTGGTCGGGGTGGGCGGACTCGAACCGCCGGCCTCATCGTCCCGAACGATGCGCGCTACCGCTGCGCTACACCCCGTGATTGATAAATCACAATTCCCAAGATACAAATTACAAACAAATCACAAAAATCAACTATCAAAACAATAAAAGATCAAACGACTTTCTACCTTCTACCTTATACTTTCTACTATTTATGGTACCTTCAATAGGAATCGGTCACAAATAAATTTCTGCTGAAATTTTTCGCGACCCCGTCTCGGCACCGTCGTGCCTCCGACTTTCGATTCCTTCCCCCACAACAAATTGCTCCGCAATTCTGTGGCTGTGCCACGTTTTCGAGTTCGCGTACTCGCGACCCGAATATATACGTGGTGCCCCCGATAGGAATCGAACCTATATCTGCTCGTTAGGAGTGAGCTGTTCTATCCGTTGAACTACAGGGGCAATGTCTTATTTTACCTTCTACCTTATACTTTATACCTTCTACTATTCTTAGTGGATTATAATCCAATTTTACGATAAAATCAATGCAGAGGGCAAATATGAACAAAGAACAGTTAACTCGTAAGCTGGCATTAAAAACCAATCAAAAATACAGTGATGTCAGGCATATAGTTGATGCTTTTTGCGATACTCTGGAAGAAGCACTTCTCAACGAAGAAAAGGTAATTTTTTCTGGTTTTGGATCATTTTCCACAACCAGAGGCAAGCCTTTTGAAACCACCACCGTTTATAAAAAGAAAATATTAGTTGATAACGCAGTCAAAGTGAATTTCCGCGCAGGACGCAAGCTGAAAGATGCTATTAACAATCGGTAAGAATTAAAAACAATTTCGTAATTACCCTAATTAATCTAATTATTCTAAGGAATTCCCAAAGGCAAAAAATCCCAAATTGATTATTGGGTTTTAGGATTTATTTAGAGCAATTAGGTCAATTAGAACAATTAGAATAATTTTATGACAATCTTATTCATCGGTGATATTGTCGGGCGTCCAGGACGTGAGACGGTTAAACAAAAACTGCCAGTTTTGACAAAAAAATACAAGCCTGATTTTGTAATTGCCAACGGCGAGAATTTGGCATCCGGTAAGGGAATAACTCCTAAAATTTACCATGAGATGGTTGATAATGGCATCGACCTTTTGACGGGCGGTAACCACACGTTAAAACGCGACGAAATTCGAACAATTATCGACGATGAAAAAACTCAAATTTTAAGACCGGCTAACTGGCCGGACGACAGCCCCGGCTGGGGATTTGCCACTATAAAGAAAGATGATTTGGCACTGCAAATCATCAACCTCCAAGGACGCACATTTATGGATAGTGATATTGAGTCTCCTTTTGAGAAAGCTGATACCATCCTCAAAGATTACCCCAGCAAGTTCACGATCGTGGATTTTCACGCTGAAGCGACCAGCGAAAAAAGAGCACTTGCTGAATATCTTGATGGCAAAATTGGCGCACTACTTGGAACTCACACCCACGTTGCTACTTGCGACGAGAAAATATTAAAAGGTGGTACCGGTTTTATAACCGATGTAGGCATGACAGGGCCCACCGACTCGATCCTCGGGGTGAAAAAGGAACTGGTCATTAGTCGCTTTACTAAAAACGAAAAAGAAATCTTCGAGGTCGCCGATGGTCCGTGCGAAATCAATGGAGTAATAGTAGAACTCAACGACAAAGGAAAATGCAAAAAGATTGAGAGAATAAATGTGACAGAGATCTAGATCCTCACGTCGTCCGCCGATGAGGCGGACTCCTCAGGATGACACTACTGTGTCATTTTGCATATTCCACATTTCTCGTTTCGCGGATAACATTCACTTTGATTACGCCAGGGTATTGCAGAGTTTCCTCGATCTTTTTTGCGATATTTTTCGAGAGCTTTGCTGCGCCTATATCGTTTATATCATCAGGCCTAACTATAACACGCACCTCCCTACCAGCTTGAATAGCAAAGGTTTTATCGACACCTTCGAAACTATTGGCGATGTTTTCGATTTCGGTTAGCCTTTGAATGTAATTCTCGAACGATTCGCGCCTAGCACCCGGGCGCGCGCCAGAAATAGCATCAGCAGCACGAACTACAAGCGCCTCAACCGTTTTTGCCTCGATATCATCGTGATGTGCCACAGCGGCATGAATTACGTTGGGACTTACACCATAACGCTTGGCGATATCACCAGAGATGTGGTGGTGTGATCCTTCGACTTCATGACTAACAGCTTTTCCGACATCATGAAGCAGACCGGCTTTTTTAACAACATTCACGTCAGCGCCTATTTCCGCCGCCAGCATTCCTGCGAGTCGAGCGACTTCCAGCGTATGGTCGAGAATGTTTTGACCATAACTTGTTCGATACTTCAGCGATCCGATTATTTTAACTAGGTCGGGGTGAAAACCGGTAACACCTAATTCGGCAACGGCCTTTTCGCCTGCTTCTTTAATCTCTTTTTGTGTTTCCTTACGAACCTTCTCGATGATTTCTTCAATGCGCGACGGATTTATTCGACCATCTGATAGTAAACGCTCCAATGAAACCTTTGCGACATGTCTTCGCACCGGGTCAAACGACGAAATAAGCACCGTATCAGGCGTATCATCGATAATAAGGTCAACACCGCTCTCCTTTTCAAATACCTGAATATTTCGTCCTTCCTTGCCAATGATTCGCCCCTTCATTTCATCGCTGGGAAGATGAATCGACATTGTCGTGTGTTCGCTGGCAACTTCGCCGGCATATCTTTCAATAACGGTCGAAAGAATTTTTCTCGACTCAACTTCTGACGCTTCTTTAAGAGCTTGCTTATACTGGCGAATTTTTGAAAGCATATCTTCTTCGTATTCTTTTTCAATTTCTTCCATCAACAGCTTGCGAGCATCTTCTTTTTTAAGTTTTGATATTTTTTGAATTTCTTCTTGTCTTTTTTTGGCAATACCCAACATCTCGACACGTATTGCTTCGATTTCTTTTTCCTTGCTAGCAAGATTAGATCTATCTTTTTCCAAAATTTCGGCGCGCCTGTCGATCGATTCTTCGCGCCTGCGCAATGACCCTTCGAGTTCTTTTAATTCAACCTGACGCTTTTCGCCTTCTTTATTTACTTCTTCTTTAATCTTCAACGCTTCGGCGCGCGCATCGAGGAGTGACCTCTCACTAGCGCTTTTTGCCCTTTCGATTGTTTTTCTCGATTTCTGACTTTGTACAATTAAACCTATTACTACGCCAATTAAAATTCCGGCCGCGGCAGCGACAATCGTCCATGTCATAATAACCTTTCAAAAAATTAAACATATGATTTATTTGTATAGTAACATTATCAGTATAACCAGTTAATTTTCCACCGTCAACTCACCTCAGTGGAAACCAATTTAACTGTTCGAGGTATTCCGAGAACTAATTATTTGATATTTAAAAAAACGCCGTAATTCTCGTAGGCGTTTTTTACATTCTGGATGTGCCACGTTTTCGACTTCGTGTAATCATAAACCGAATATCTGGCGGACCCGACCGGATTCGAACCGGCGATCTCCTCCGTGACAGGGAGGCGTGTTAAACCACTACACTACGGGTCCAAAATTTCCACTTAAAAAAAGATGTTTATCCTCCGTGACCCCACATCGCCCTTACTGTCCAAGGGATTACATCCTCTACGGACAGTGCGGGCTTGTCGGGGCACCGCATGGGAGGCGTGTTAAACCACTACACTACGGGTCCATCTATATCAATCAATTGATATCATATCAGATATACTAACCATTGTAAACCATATGCGACCATCCTACGCATCAAAAAATATTGAGGTAGATAATGATCTCCAGAGTAACTTACGGTCTATATAGTTTCCAGATAATTGTTTTGTCGCGGGTTTCGGTAAGCCAATCACTGTAAGATTT
This sequence comes from uncultured Candidatus Saccharibacteria bacterium, assembly GCA_964588135.1. Classification (GTDB taxonomy): domain Bacteria; phylum Patescibacteriota; class UBA1384; order UBA1384; family UBA1384; genus CAZPNA01. Next base: position 11,165 of record CAZPNA010000003.1, read on the forward strand.
ATCAACCGAGCCCTTAACATCTTCTAGGTAGATGATATGCCACCCATATTCAGTTTTTACGGGGTCGGAAGTATCGCCTTTATTCATAGAATATACCTTTGCTACAAATTCATCCGCAAGCCCAGAATCTCTGCCGACATACTCGCTTGATTCGGAAGCTACCACCAACCCGCCACTGTCTTTTGTCGATGAGTCCTTGCTGTTGTCTTTTGCCGCTTGTTCAAAAGAAATTTCGCCCTTAGTGATTTTTTCTTTTAACTCCTTTGCTTTGCCTTCATCGTCCATTAGAATATGCCTAACTTTAACCGTTTTTAATATTTCGTTACTTACCTTGTCTTTTGCTAATTGGTTTTCAACAACAGATTTAAATTCTTCGATCGTCATCCCATAGAGTGACTTTAAAAGTTCGCTTACTTGTTCTTTACCACCATTTTCTTCTTCAATCTGCGTCATTACCTCATCGACTTCATTATTTGTCACCTTCATTCCATATTCACTCAGCGCTTTTTGTGCCAATCGCACTTCTTCGAGCGACTCCATAACTTGGGCGTCAACCTCTAGTCTGTCACCAAGGCTGCTACCAGCCGCATTGGCGTAGAAATAGATAATGCTTTCTTGGTCTGCGACGTCCTTCAAGGTTACCGCATTTAGACCAACAATTTCTGCCGGGAACGGGTACGCGTTAGCAACTGCAAGGCCAAAACTATTATTTAGAGGAATTCTCTTAAGGTAAAATCCGCAACCTAATATTATTCCAACAACAAAATACGTAACAACGATCGCCAACAGATATTTTGCGATTTTAATTCTAATTTCTCTACGAGTCAATGATTTCACACGAGCCGGAAAGGACACAAAATATTCCTTCCAGCCAGCCAGCATATAACCCCACCAACCTATAAACTCACTGACGGTAATTTTGCGGAATTTTGGCATTCTAAACTTTAACCTACTAGTTTTTTTTACTTCTTGTTCTTCCATAATATTCCTTATTTTTTATAATAATCTAATAAATACCACAAAAAATACTGTTGCACCCACAAGATACCACCTAAAACTCGTCTTGGCTAGCTTCCCCCATGAGAAAAGAGCAACCAGAGAAAAAATAATATGAAACAGTCCTGTGACAAGAACCGCTTTAATAATCGGATCAGCTGCAACACTGGATAGTAACCAAAATAATTCGGTGCATATAAAAACAACACAGACGAGGTAAACAAGAATATTTGGCTTCTGTACTTTAAGAGTGTAGGTTAAAAAAGATGCGAAGCACGCCACCGTAAACAAATATATCAAGACTAAGTATGATGCGATTAGGTTAAAATTGTCAGCGCCGGTGGTTTGCAGATACACAAATAATCCACTAGTTCCTATAAACACTAACGATACTGCCGCAAGATATAAACGTTTTTGCCACCAGGCAAATAAAATCGATGATAAAACCAAGAATATCACCAAGAGCAGATACAGGATAGATGTATCAATCCGAACAGACCACCAAGAAATAACCAACAGGGTTGGCCAGAGCAATCGCGAGGTCCATATGGATATGTCTTTTAATTTATCGTTCACTTAATATAATCTTGACCGAGAATTAATTTAAAATCAAGGTTGTCAGGACCATCACTACGGCTTATCACCTCCGCGTTGGGTACGAGTGCCTTTATTGCCTTGACGCTTGCAGTATCATAGCCCGATGTGTAGTCATAAAGAACAGTATTATTTCTAACTTCGGATGATGTCTTGAGTGATTCGACGGTCAAACCTTTTTCTCTTAGTTCCGGCGCCAGTTTTCTTGCCACCCCCGAAACACCCGTTCCATTGTATATTTCGACCGTCCCCTCCCCGTACGCACTAGTTTGAGCTCCAGCGACCTTCCCACCGTCATCAGCCGATGAACTTGATGAGTCGTCACCCTCATTGAAAATATTTTGTACCATATCTTGAATTGCGCTAAACGTGCCACTGACCGGCAGTAAAATATACGCTCCGGCCGATGATGTAGTTGACCTCAACAATCCACTTTCTCCGTTGTCAACAACCTCTCTTTTAATACTATCCATATCCAAACCCTTTGCGATACTCATCAGGGCCTTTAATTCGGTTACATCCATATCTGTTTTCATATGCTCGCCGAGAATATCAATGATTTCAACTACTTTAGTCGGATTAGATAAAATTCCCAACGAGAGAGCCTTGTCTCGGATTGCCATAAGTAACTTTTGTTGACGCCCGGCACGATCAAAATCCGAAGTTGTTTCACGCGAGCGGGCATACTTCAACGCCGTTACACCATCTAATTCCTGGACCCCTGCACCAAGATAAAAGGGATTGTAAGCGTCCGTTTTATAATAATTTCCTTCTTCGTCGAAATAATCTTTCGGATAATATGGGTCATTTATCGCAGTTTCAACATTTACACTAACACCACCCAAAGCGTCAACCAGCTCTTTAAGCCCGACAAAATCAACTTCAGCGTAATAATGGATAGGAACACCGCTGATTTCAGAGATAGTATCCATAGCAACCTGCCCACCACCACCGGTTTTTTCCTTGTTAGTTTCTCCGTAGGCATATGCTTCGTTAAGCCTTCCCTCTCCTCCGCCATCGGCAATATCAACATATAAGTCTCTCGGGAAAGATATCATAGCCGCTTGGTTTGTATTAGCATCATAGCTTAAAATAATATTCGTATCCGTTAACTGACCACCCGGGTGGTTTGAACCACCATTTCCAAGAAGCAGGATATTTGTTCTGCCGTTATCGTTTTCGAGCTCTGTTTTTTCAAAAATTTGCTTAAGCGAAAAATTGCCGTTAGTGATATTATCGAGTGCGTGAGCGGCACTTAAGCCAACCCATATCATAGTTCCAATAATGGTTGCGAGCAATATCCCAAGAATAATATATATCGTTCGTTTGGCTTTTGGCGTAATATTGATTTCTTTTTTGAATATTCTCATAAACAATGAATTGATACTTTTTAAAGCACTAAAAAAATTATACCAGAATTTTCAATACTATTCAGCCTATGTGTTTACACACAAAACCACTGTTATTAATACAGATTAAATTGCGATTTTCATTCATCATAAACCTGCTTAATGGCTGAATCCTCGGGGATACTGCGCGAAAATTCACCCTTCCATTCTTTGTAACTTGTTATGGGGATTCCGGCACCACGAGCAAACCCTTGGGCATAAGCATGCATCGCCCGAAGACGCGTGTAGCCGGCAGGACCTTCGAAAATATATATTCCATCGATTTTTCCGATATCCTTTTTGTTTAGCTCTTGTGATGCCAGCTTAATGCTATCTGCCGATATTCTCTCAACCTCTTTGCCAGATTTATATATTACGACTTCTGTCTCGTTCTTATTATTTATATGAAACCGCAGTATAGTCATTTTGCCTCCTCGATGCTTCTTTCTTGTTCATCAGGACCATAAGATAAGTTGAAGACTATATCCATTTTTTCTTTGATTTCAGGGATTCTATCAACCCATTCAACTACAGAATAATCCGATTGGTTGATTGATTCGACAATTTCGCCAATGGCATTTTTATCATTTTGATCAACACGATAAAGATCAACATGAAGAAGCGACTTATCTCCATTTTGATACTTCTGCATAATCGTAAAAGTCGGGCTGGATACCTGCCCACCAATTCCAAGAGATTCCGCCAAGTGACGAACGAGAGTAGTTTTACCGGCACCGAGGGGGCCGATAAGTCCGACTTTGCGTTTCCCATCTACATGCATGGAATGTGCGATTAATTTAGAAATTTTTGAGATTTCCGATAGGGGATACGTAGTTTTTTTCATAACCATAAAGATATCACAGAAAGTATCACTTTAGCAAGGGCTAGAACTCCTATCGAGCTGATTGTGATCCCCACCGCTACTGAATTTTCAAACGGTAGGGGAGAGGGTAGGGAAGAATTTTCATAAAAGTTTTGTGCTGTTTCTATTTTTGGCAGTTGCTCTGTGTTGAGCGCTAGCGCCAAGAGCTTATCGCCACCGCTGGTTTTTTTGGTTGTAATTGCATAGTCGCCTTCCGACTCTCCCCCACCGGAAAGTTCGTCGTCCGAACCTGTTGTAACAGATTCGTCTTCGTCGCTATCGTCATCTTCTTCGTCATCCCGCTCTTCCGTGAGAATGTTGATGGCGCTCGGCGTTGGCGACAGTGTCCATTTATAATTGTTGTCGAATTTCGCCCAGCTCGTTCCCTTTTTCGCCTTTCCCCACTGCGCAGATGAAACCAGTTCATCAGCCGGTGAAAGCAGTTCAATGGTATCGCCAGTGTTGTTAAGTGACACCCCATCCGGAACGATTTTCAAATAACCCCTAGGTGATATTATATGGTTTGATGTGAGGGTAAAATCATCGCCACTTTCATCGACCAGTCGCCATTTTTCTAGGTTTATTTCGCTGTCCGTTGGATTATAAATTTCTACCCATTCCTCTTCCCCTTTTTGTGGCGCCGGATAAACTTCATTAATAACAAGGTCGGCAAATTGGTAGCAAAATAATTTATTTTCGACTTTATATTTCAAGTTATTTTCGTCAACTATTTCGATACTGATATTTTGATCACCGTGTTTACCACAACTCATCTTAGACTTGATGATATCCATACTTTTTCCAGTTACCACTTTTACCCCGTTACTATAAATTGTCAGCAATTGATCATCGGGATGATAAATAGTAATAGTTGGATTAAATCCTTCACCGATCGTTCCGAACTCCGGCCAATTCTCAACTATCGCATTTGGAACTCCAACTTTCGGTGTAGCATAATCCAATGCTCCAATATCAAGATTATGTTGATTTTGATTTGTAAACCATGCTTCTTTTTTATCACCTGACATTAACGGCCAAGCTCGTGCCATCGACTTCTTTGGAGAATCGTTACTCCCAGCCATTGGGCTTCCAACTCCATCATCAGCAATATCAATAGTTGATGCTTTCAAACTATAATCACCGCTATAAAGTTTCAACTGAAGATTCGAATTGACTAAGCTGACTCCGGTTGACACAACATCAGGGTCGATATTTAAGATTGATTTCTCTTTGTCAAAATGGGAAATCAGATAGTACCCGTTCGCACCAATTTGACCACTCAATTCAAACATCAGTTTTTCATTACCGCCTGATAACTTTGTTATTTGCCAACCTGATATATCGATAACTGAATCGGTCGTATTCTTGAGTACTAACCATTCATCACCGTTAGAGCCGGCCCACATGATCTCATAGAAGATAACGTCTAGAGGTTTTGATATATATTCCTCATCATCAGCTTGTGATTTTTGTGGCGACAGCAAAATAGCGCAAAATAATACTATTGCGCCAAGCAGATTCACCGTCGTGTACTTACTTATCCTAATTAGCATATATATTACTGTTCGAACGTAATCGTGAGAACTTTTTCAGCCCTGACGATTATTAGTTCTTGATTATTGTGAATCGAATGATATTATCGACAATATTTCATTTCGAAAATAACGTATCAACCCAAATCCCGGCGTAATATGTGGCTATCAATACCACAACTGTGATAAGGACGTGTTCCAGAGCAAGTTTTATTGGGTGTTTTTTTTCTTCTTCGGCAATAACGATGCTGGTAATTGCCAGCAAAATAATTCCGCCAACAACACTGACAATAATTGCAGTGTTTAATTCCAATAACAGAATCGGAACCATAAAAATTCCGCAAAACAAAAATTTAGCGATGAAGGTTGAAACCGATGCCTGCCAGATTTCTTTATCTGACAAGTTCCTATTTGTTTCTTGTGATAAATGCATTGCAATTGCATCAGAAAATGCATCGGTAATTGCAATAGAAAGGATACCGCCGGCAACAACCATACTCGAATGCGTACCCGAAAAAAGACCCATCATCATGCCGAGCGTTGTAATGATACCCGAGGTCAAACCAAAACTAAACCCTGTTTTGTATGGCACTTTCATATTTTTATTTTACCACAATTCTCCACAAATATTATTATCGCTATTCAACCAGTTATTTTTTCGCAATATATCACGATCGTGATATATTGCGTAATTTTTACTGATTTAAATCGAACATTATGATAAACTTCTCCCTATTAGTTATTGCATCAGCAATAAAGTAATCGACGTTACTTTCGATATCAAGCATATCGATAACTTTTTCTATTTCTTCCGATATATCGAATGGGCATATCCAAAGGCTTTTTTGCATCATCCTAAAACCCATTATTTTTAAAGCGTCACGAAAATTATCTCTTTTTTGGCGTGATTCCTCTTCGATATCGAACGCAACTAATCGCCACCTGCCATCCCATTCCTTATTTATCTTCGGAATCCACATTCTAAACAGCCCTTTTTTAGTGATACGTACAGCTTTGTTATTGTCCTTCTCGACTATTTCGAGGTATCCACTACGCTTAATATCATAGATGGCTTTAGAAATTGCTTCTTTCCCCCGCTTGCCATGCCAAGCTCGCAAATGTAATTCCTTATAAGACATCGATGCCGAAACTGCGTCGGCAGAATCTTCGAATGCCGCGCATAGAACTTTCAAAATCTTGTCAGTTGTTGATATTCTCCTTGGGCACATAGTATACCTCCTTTTATTAAATTTTTATAACATTTTAATATTTTTTATCTATAAGTAATTTTATTGTCATAAATAAACCTGTTTAATTTCCGCACTATATCACGATCGTGATATAGTGCGGAAATATGGTTTGTTTTGATATAAGTTGTGATAGAAGATTGGGACAGTAACTGTATGAAGAATCATTATTTATTAAATAATGATTCTTGGGGGTTGTCGGTGGGTTGGATGCCGAGGTGCTTGAGGGCGAGGGGGGTGATACGGCGGCCGCGAGGGGTCCGCTCCAAAAACCCGATTTGCAATAAATAAGGTTCATAAACCTCTTCAATGGTCGCCGGCTCCTCGGCGGTAGCGGCCGCTAGAGTTCCAATACCAACCGGTCCTCCGCCAAATTTTGATATCAAAGTATTGAGCAAGCGCCTGTCGGTTCTATCCAGCCCCAGCATATCAACATCTAAATCTTTAAGCGCCGCCAGCGCGATATCTTTTGACACAATTCCACCGTGGTTGACCTGCGCAAAATCGCGAACTCTGCGCAGAATTCTATTGGCAATTCTTGGCGTCTTGCGCGAGCGCGATGCAAGTATCGGCAACGCATCATCCTTTATATCAACATCTAAAATCTTACCTGAACGAGTGATGATATCGCCAATCTCTTTGTCTTCGTAAAATTCAAGTGGCAAGACCAAACCAAAGCGGTCGCGCATCGGCGAAGAGATCATACTCATTCGGGTTGTAGCACCAATAAGCGCAAATTTAGGCAAATCCAGTCGCAAAGTACGAGCCGATGGACCCTTGCCGACGACTAAATCCAGCGCGTAATCTTCCATTGCCGGATACAAGACCTCTTCCACCAACCGGTTCAACCTATGGATTTCATCGATAAACAAAATATCGCCATCTTTCAAATTGGTCAAAATCGCCGCTAGATCTCCCGGCCGCTCGATAGCCGGACCACTGGTCGTGCGGATATTGACTCCCGTTTCGTTGGCGATAACATTCGCCAGTGTCGTTTTGCCAAGCCCCGGCGGACCATATATTAAAAAATGTTCGATGGGTTCGCCCCGACCCTTTGCCGCCTCCATAAAAACCGCCAGGTTTTTCTTGGCATGGGTTTGACCGATGTATTCTTTCAAAGTTTTAGGACGCAAATTCCCTTCGAGCTCTTCCTCGCCCTCGGTCGCCTGCATCTTTGTGATTTCTTCTTCTACCATAAGTCCAGTATATCTCCGAAACTTGAAAATGCAAAAAAGTGCATCCAACACTATAAGAGTATAATCTAAATAAAAGCACCCAGATCAAAAAAATTACCAATAGATATAGCTATATCCACCATAATTGCCTGGATTAACGTGCATCCTACGAGAAAAAGATTCCGCCGGGCTCCAGTTATATTCAGAAATATCGATAGTACCATCGCCGTTAACCGCCTCGACAATAGCTACGTGCCCCCACCCCGATGTTAGAGCGCTTGCTTGCCAACTAATTATCGCTCCGACCTGTGGAGTACTTGAGACACTATAGCCCTGATCTCTCGCTAGATTTGGCCAGTTCCAAGCACTACCCTCTCCTGGTCGAGTATTGGTCCAAGGCTTACCAAGCACAGCATTCCAATACCACGCCGCATAGGATGTGCACTGGCACGAATAAAACTTCCATGGATCAATTATCCCACATGAAAAAGGATACCCCGAACCTCCACCACCCCACTGCTCTCCGTCACTCCCAACCATTTTAGCGCGTTCCGCATACAGTGCTGCAGATACTTGAGATCGTTCTTTTTGGAGCTTGCTCACTAACGCGTCATACTCTTCTTTCGAGCTAATAGTATCACTTAACAATCCAAGCTTCTGATTTTGTTGTGCCTCCGCACTGCGCCTCGCCGCATTCTGTTGCTCTGCTAAACTTTGAAGATTACTATTTTTATCTTCAAGCGAAGTTTTTTGCGATTCTAGATTATTTTTCGTATCAGTTATTTCGTTTACGATTCCGTTGACGTGTTCTTGCAAAGAATCAAGGTAGGTTGTTTGCTCGACCGCTTCTGCCAAGTCCGTACTGCCTAAAATCTTTTCTAGATTACTTCGTCTACCTGCCCTGTACAACTCGACAACTGCTTGGTTAAAATTATCTATCTGCTCGTTTAATTTTTCTTCAGTTTTACTGATATCATTTTTTACAGTATTTATTTCATCTTGCACCTGACTTATCTGTCCATTAGTTTCAACAATTTTCGCTTCTGTGTTTGAAATATCTTTTTCTAGCAAACTAACCTGTTTTTCAAGTGTCAAAGCCTCTTGTTCTTTTTGCTCTGCCGCTTCTTGACTTTCCTCTATTTGTCGGTTGAGTTCGCTTTGCCTTTGTTCCAATTCTCCAATACTAACTGCTTGCACCGAGGAAAGCGGGGTAACAACAATCAAGCTGACTGTTGCCAGTAATGATGTCCAGAGAGTGATTTTTTTGAGAGTGTGGTTCATGGTTTTTATGGTTAGCAGTTCTCGGATTACCTCGAACGATATTTTTTATTGTTCGAACGTATTCGTGAGAACTATTACGGTTAGTAGTTCTCGGGCACATAGCCCTCGAACGATACTATTAGGTGATTATTCTCGGCGATTACTCATCGCAATGACAAATGCTAGATCCCAAATCAACTATTTATAATATATCGGACTAGTTTGGGATGACGTGTTATGTAAATTACATTATAGCAGAATCGTGAATATCTTAAATGTTAGATGTCAAATGTCAAAGCCAAATCTTTGTATGTTAAAGCTTATTAAGATTTTACATAATTACATATGGTTTTGACATTTAACATTTGAGTTTTGAGATTAAATCTTGACGTACTTGCGGATGCTGATGGCGCTACAGAGCATTCCCAAGGCGGCGCCGGACAATATCAAAATCAATATCATTTGAACAAAATGTGTCATAAATATTTTATAAGCGTCGAGGTCAAGACCGCTTAAATATGTCGCGCTCACCGACGTGAAATAACTAGAAGCAACTAAAAGTAGGATAAATGCAATTATTGCCGCCACAACACCATAGGTGGCGCCTTCGATAAAAAACGGCACTCGCACATAAGCCTGACTGGCGCCGACAAGACGCATAATTTCTATTTCATCACGCCTCGAGTAAATTGCCATTTGGATGGTGTTTAGTGTAACCATAATTGCGACAAATACAAATAGCGCAGTCATAATCGCCGCCGCTTTTTTGATGAATTTCGTACCACTGTTTATTCTTTCTATCAAGAGCTTATTATCTTCGTAGCTAAAATTATAAATATAACTTTCGTACTTTTTTTGTTTTACAATCTGTTCCACAGTATTTAAATCGTCGAGTTCAAGTGCTCTAATTTTTAGACCTCGGGGCAAGGGGTTGTTTTCGCTGGTAATTAAATCTCTAGTTTCTTGTTTGATATCTGCTCTGCTTTTAAAATCTGCTAGCGCGTCTTCTTTGGAAATATAAGTAGCAATAATTCCGGTTTGTTGTGAAAGTTCTTTTTGCAGGGTTTGGATGTCCGCTTCTGTGGCATTTTCCGTGAAATCGACCTGAACTGTAATTTTGTCTTTTAGAGCCTCGCTGGCAGTATTGGCAAAATAACCTAAAATAATAAAAACACCCATCATACAAAGTGTCATCATTATAATAAAAATCGCAGGGATACTTAACCACCTGTTGCGCCACGAATTTATAAGACCAAGACCCAAGATTCTCCTCATACGAGTCATCATTTTACACCTCCACTAACCTGTTGTAGCTTTCCTCTGTTGAGGCAAATGACACGCTTTTTTAAAGAATTGACGATGTCGAGGTCGTGCGTTGCCAGCATTACAATAGTACCAGTTTTGTTGATACGTAGAAGCAAGTCGATAACTTCAGCGGTATTTTTCTCATCTAAGTTTCCTGTAGGTTCATCAGCAATAAGAAGTTTTGGATTATGGACAAGAGCGCGAGCGATACTAGTTCTTTGGCGTTCTCCACCGGAAAGTTCATCTGGATAATTATTGGCTCTTTCTTTGAGACCAACAAGGCGGAGAATACGTGGCACTTTATCGCTTATAACTTTATCTGGCTCATCGGCAACTTCAAGAGCGTAAGCTACATTTTCGTAAACCGTTTTATTGGGTAAGAGCTTAAAGTCCTGGAAGACAATGCCGACATTGCGCCTGTAAAACGGCAAGTCGCGCTCTTTGATTCTGGTAATGTCGCGCCCCGCTACTACGATTTTACCAGCACTGGGCAACTCTTCCCTGACAAGCAACCTGATGAGAGTTGATTTGCCGGCACCCGAAGGGCCGACCAGGATAATAAACTCACCCTTGTCGATTGAAAGGTCAA
>CAZPNA010000004.1:0-3439 GCA_964588135.1 uncultured Candidatus Saccharibacteria bacterium
ACGGAGGCAAAAAATGAATTCATATCAATAAATAAATATTTAAAGTCCATAATAGTTGCACCCTAAACCGCCAGTAGGCGGGACACGCGAAAAACCCTAAATCGTCACCCGAAAGAAAAATAGAATGTCTAATTACTAATGAAATGTCTAATGATTAAATTATTAAATAATTAGATATTAGTCATTTTCCCCCTAACGTCTAACTCTTAACATCTAACTATAAAAATGCTACGCATTTTTATGTACCCATACAAACACCGTACAGTGAAATTGACGACTTGTCAAAAAATAAGCACGGCATGCTATACGCGTCTAAACCTATTGACTCGGTTGGATAGATATGATATAAAATAATTGGTGTCTGACTAGAGTAGCGGCTGGAGTAAGCACCGCGGTTGATCATCTGCTTACTCTGTGCGATCGAGTGCTTATCCCAAGGGGTACTCTCGCACTGCTCAACTCTAGTCAGGCACCACCATGACGCCTCTGCGGGGAATCCTCGATCAGCCTCGGAGGTTATCCCCTCCAAACCCCCAGCCGCAGAGGCGTCGCCATCCTACTCGAGGAGCTCGACTCACGTCCCGCTCCTCTTTTCTTATACTCAATATAAATTAATTGTGTTGACAGCGTATGTTTATAGTAGTAAAAATAAAGTGTCCCTCCCAAGGACTGCCCCTCGGCGGCAACCCACCAAAAGCCATCCCACCCCAAACTGACTCACCCCCATCCGCCGAGGGGCACTATCTACACCCAAGGAGCGGCAATCGACACGCCGCTCCTTTCTCTTTTGTTTACAACATATATAACCAATTCTATTATCCAAAACGTACCTGTAAATCTTCCGCAATATTTCACGATCGTGATATAGTGCAGAAGAATTTAATCTGTTAACTTACCCCACTATATAACGATCCCCACTTCGCCAGTAGGACCACGAGAGGCACAGCGTCATATAGTGAGGAAGAAATGAACCTGTTAAATATTAAAATAATATAATAGTAAGTAATCTCGTTTTCGATGACGAGATAATATTTGTAAAATATCGGTTATTAGGTACAATTATTTGTGATGGGAATTGGATAATGATCGTTAGTTCTCGATTCGCGATAACGCTTACTCGAACAATAATTAATATATGGAAACTTTTGAACCAAATAGAGCCAATAAGGATATATCGAAACGCTGGGATGAGGCGAAGATTTTTGAAGCGAAAGATAGTGGTGATAAGAACCACAACCGATATATTCTCGATATGTTCCCCTACCCTTCCGGTGATGGGTTGCATGTTGGCCATGTTGAAAGCTACACGGGTAGTGACATATTATCGCGTTATTATCGACTAAAAGGATTCAATGTTCTTCACCCGATCGGTTGGGATGCGTTTGGACTTCCTGCGGAAAACTTTGCAATAAAAAAAGGTTTGCATCCCAAGCAATCGACCGACCAAAATATCGCTAATTTTACGAGGCAAATAAAATCACTTGGTTTCTCATACGATTGGTCGCGGGAAATTAACACATCTAATCCCGAATTTTATAAGTGGACACAGTGGTTATTTTTGAAACTTTACGATCGTGGATTAGCTTATAAGAAGAAAGCTAAAGTTAATTGGTGTGAGAGTTGTAAAACTGTGCTTGCCAACGAGCAGGTTACCGAGGGCAAGTGCGAGCGCTGCGGTAACGAAGTTATTCAAAAAAATCTAGAACAGTGGTTTTTAAAGATTACCGACTATGCCGAGCGTTTGTTAAACGACTTAGATGGCCTTGATTGGCCTGAACACATCAAACAGATGCAACGCAACTGGATCGGGCGCTCCGAGGGTGCAGAAATAACTTTTCAAGTCCTCAGTAAAAATGAAGAAAAGTTATCCCAAGCGAGTGATAACGAGTCGAGGGATCCTTCGGCAGGATCGACCCAAAGGGTCCCCTTCGGGGGGATGACAGATGGAATCACCGTGTTTACTACCCGTCCTGATACATTGTTTGGTGTTACTTATATAGTTCTAGCTCCAGAACATCCACTAGTTGATAGTATCACAGCAGATGATTGTAAACTTGAAGTTGAAAAGTATTGCAAGCGCGCCGCTAGCAAGTCTGTATTGCAAAGAACCGATCTTTCCAAAGAAAAAACAGGTGTCTTTACAGGCGCTTATGCGCTGCATCCAATAACAGATAAAAAATTACCAATTTGGGTTGCCGATTATGTAGTATCAGAATATGGCGGTGGTGCGGTAATGGCAGTCCCAGCTCACGACCAGCGCGACTTCGAGTTTGCTAAGAAATATCAACTGCCAATTATCGAAGTAATATCGTCAGCAAACAAAGATCACGATATCAATAAAAATGCATATACCGGTGCGGGAGGATTAATCAATTCAAGCGAATTTGACGGTATGCCGTCGGATAGCGCGAAAAAGAAAATTGTTGAAAAAATCGGTGCGCGATGGAAGACTACATACCGTTTGCGTGACTGGTTAGTATCGCGTCAACGTTATTGGGGTGCGCCGATACCGATCATCTACTGTAATAAATGTGGAATAGTTACGGTACCGGAAGATCAATTGCCAGTTACATTACCCGAAGATGTTGATTTCCGCCCGACCGGCGAGTCTCCTCTTGCGAGGTCTGAAAGCTTTCATAGTGTTAAGTGTCCGAGATGTGGCGCATCGGCTCGTCGCGAATCGGATACCATGGATACCTTTGTTTGCTCCAGTTGGTATTTTCTACGCTATTGCGACCCAAAAAATAAAGATGCAATATTTAATAAAGAAAAAGTAAAACAATGGATGCCGGTAGATATTTATATCGGTGGTGCAGAGCACGCTGTACTTCATCTTTTATATGCGCGTTTTATTACGAAATTTCTTGTTGACGAAAATATTATCGATATCAATGGTACTGACGAACCGTTTGTAAAGCTTCGTAATCAAGGAATGATTCTCGGTCCCGATAACCAAAAAATGAGTAAGTCGCGTGGCAATGTCATCAACCCGGACGAAATTGTTGATAACTATGGCGCTGATGCATTGCGACTTTATGAAATGTTTTTAGGGCCGTTTGACCAACAAAAAGCATGGAACACGCAAGGAATAGAAGGGATTGTTAGATTCTTAAAAAAAGTCGAGAAATTAATCAATAACAATAAAAAAATTAAAAAGGACGGACTTCTTCCGGAAACGATAAAACTTGCCGCCAGCATTGCAAAAAAAATTGAAGGTATGCAATTTAATACTGCGGTATCGGATTTTATGATTTACGTTAACGCTTTAACAAAAAAGAACTATTCACAAAATGATCTTGAGGTGTTAGCAACTTGTCTATCCCCTTTTGCTCCTTTTACGTCTGAAAAAATTTGGAGGCTGTTGGGAAAAGAAGGTTCTGTAGCTGGTAGTGTGTGGATAGATGTTAATGTCAAAGACGATACTAGTACTTGTACGGTA
>CAZPNA010000004.1:3449-14894 GCA_964588135.1 uncultured Candidatus Saccharibacteria bacterium
AAACAGCTACTGAAGACGAAGCCTTCGACTCATCAATGATAAATGATAAAGCAATTAAGTTTGTTGACGGGAAGAATATTGTAAAAAAGTATTATATCCCCTGTCGAATTGTAAATTTCGTGACAAAATAGTAATTAACTGGTATAATTTATTGTGTATCGATTGGTCTGCGAAATCAATCACCAGTCACTTATCACAAATCACATATACAAGGAGCCTATAATGGCAGAGCCAAAAAAGAAACTTACAAAAACCCGTAGTGGCAATAGAAGGTCACACGATGCACTAGTTGGAAAATCACCAAGCAAGTGTAGCAACTGCGGTGCGATGGTGCAAAGCCACAGGGCATGCAGTAATTGCGGGTTTTATAAGGGTAAGAAAGTTATTAATATTAAATAATCAAGGTTGTTATGAACCGCCACTTCGCGCGAGTAGTTGCAATGCAATCGCTGTACGAATGGGATTTTCGTAAAGAGGAATCCCCAATTGAAATATTCAACCGCAATTGCCAGAATCTTGATACTGAAGTTGATAAGGATTTTGCCCTTAGACTTATAAGATTAATTATTGCAAACAAGCAAGAAATTGATGACCTTATTGGCGAGTCGGCGCCAGAGTGGCCTTTTGACCAGATTGCATTAATTGACAGAAATATTTTGCGTATTGCCACCGCAGAAATGCTATACAGTAAACAAATTCCTCCAAAGGTTGCTATTAACGAAGCGGTTGAACTTGCCAAATCATACGGTGGAGACAATTCTTCACGATTTGTTAATGGAGTCCTTGGTTCAATATATCAAAATAGCGATAAATATAAAAAAGAAAAAAATGATGGTAAATAAAATAAACGACGAACTAGAAAAAAAAATTGGATACCGTTTTAAAAACATAAAACTTCTTAAGACTGTCTTTACGCATAGATCCTATATTAACGAGCATCGAAATGAGGGGTTAGAGCATAACGAAAGACTCGAATTTTTGGGCGATGCGGTGCTTGAATTGGTTGTGACTAGCTATCTTTACAACAAATATTCAGAACCAGAGGGAGTTTTAACAAGTTGGAGGAGTGCTCTTGTACGTGGGACATCCCTTTCTGATGTTGCAAAAAAAATAGATCTAGATGATAAGATGCTTTTTTCGAAAGGTGAGAGAAAAGCTGCCGGTAAAAGTCGTGAAGTAATTTTAGCCAATGCGGTCGAAGCACTAATCGGTGCTATATATTTAGACGGCGGTTATGAGTCGGCGTGTGTTTTTATAAATAAATATATAATCGATAAACTTGAAATAATTATTAAGGAAGGTAAGCATATCGATGCTAAAAGTCATTTGCAGGAATTAGTTCAGGAAAAAATGAATATTACTCCCGTCTATAAAATTATCAGTGAGTCTGGTCCTGACCATGCTAAGGTGTTTGTCACCGGAGTGTGGGCGGCAGATAAAGAACTTGGATGTGGTGAGGGGGCATCGAAAAGAGATGCGGAGCAATCCGCTGCAAGAGAAGCTCTTGACAAAATGCCTAGTTGATTTTTTTGCGAATATTTTCGTAGAGGCTAATGGCCTGTCCACGCGGCCATTCTTTTGGTAATAAAGAATCGGGCAAATATGGGTCTTTTTCAATTATTGTTGCTAATTCGAATATGAGTTTTTTTGCTTCATATGAAGTTTCGGTGGAGCTGCCTTTTAGCTTGCTAAGCTTAGTGCTACCGCGAGTAATAAATGAGTTGTATTCCTTGGAAATTTTATCAAGACTCCAAGCCATATTTACGATTTTTCTATTGTCATTAGGGTTAGCGCCTCCATCGGTTATTATTACCTTATCGGAAATACCAAAAAGATTGGTTTGTGAATAAACTTTTTCTGCTAATCCGGGCTTAAGAGGAGATATCCATGCGGCGCCAAAAATGTTTCCAAAACCGTTTTTCTGAAGAAAGCGGCGAAACTTATCGCGTGTCGATCTGTTATTTTCAGGAATACTGAATAAAACGATAAGCCATTTATTGGTTGTTTTCTTTTGATTGTGGAGTAAATCGAGATAGTTATCTAAAAATTTTAGTCCTTCGTCTGAAAGCCTATAAAGTGTTGTTCCGGAATCTTTTTTTCTAATTATCAGTGATTGTGCCTCCAGTTTACCGATAATTCCTTTTAAACTACTCTTGCGCCAACTCCTTAATTCATGGGCGCTTACCGTACCATAATGTTCAAGATAAATAAGAACTTCGATTGATGGGGATAACATAAAAACCACCTTTTTGATATTGCTAAGATAGTTTTATCTTATTAACTTAGTTCACGTTCGTCAAGTAGCAAATTATTTCCACTCAAAATTCTCGAAACCCCAGTCGAGGAGTTTTGAGGTCTCCTGGGCACTAGCATCGTTAGTACTGTAATCTGTGTTTAAAACAACTGATATTAGGGTGTGTGAATCTCTTTGTGCTGCAGAAGCCAGGGAATGTCCCGCTTCAACGGTATATCCGGTTTTGCCACCTATTGCACCGTCGTATTTTAGCTCGTCAGTAATTAGTCTATTAGAGTTTTTTAGTTCGTGAACTGTTCCGTCTTCTGCCACTGCAGTGCTTTCACTAGTCGATATCACCTCTCTAATTTTGGGAATATTTAATGCGTAGCTTAAAATTACAGCTTGGTCAAATGCGGATGAATATGACTGAGAACTTAATCCGTGCGGATCAGTATATTTTGTGTTAGTCAGCCCGAGCTCGGCTGTCTTATCGTTCATTATTTTTACAAACTCTTCGGAAGACCCACCAATTGTCCGCGCTAGGGCATTTGCGGCATCATTTCCTGAATTCATAAGTAGAGATTTCAATACTTCGCTAACTTTAATCTTTTCACCAGTTTTGTAGCCAATTTTTGAGCCGATAACATTAATATCGCTATACTCGATTGTGACAGTATCGTCTAATTTTCCACTCTCAACAACTAATATCGCGGTCATCAGCTTGGTAATACTGGCAATCGATACTTGACTGTGAGCGCCTTTGCCATACATCATATACTTTGAGTCAGCATCTAATAGAATGATGTTTTTTGCTCGGCAGTTCGGGTCCAGGGAACCATCTTTTATCACGGGTATTTGAGCAATGCTAATTATTTGGTTAGAAATACCGATATCGCTGGATCCAAGAACTGTTGGCAAATTATCGGGCTTGTATATTTTTTGTCCAATCCCAAACCCAACTATTGCAAGTATCAGGGCAAAAGCAACGATTAAATATTTCGGGAAGGGTTGTTTGTTATCTGATAGTGGATCCATACTTATCCTTAATATAATCTACCGTTTTACTATGAATATTTTCTGCTTCCTGTTTGTCAAGAGTATGATCCATCGCTTGATATGTAATACGAAAGCCGACACTCTTTTTATTATCAAATTCCTTTTTATAAAATTCATCAAATGGTTCACATATTAGTATTGCACTATTGCTACTTTCGACGTCCCTAGCGATATCTGTGACATCAGTATTTTTATCGACTAAGAATACAATATCCCTAACTACTGGAGGAAATTTTGAAATAGGTTTATACTCTCTGTTCGTAAATTTTGCTTTTATTACTTTCGGAATTTTAATATTTGATATTTCTGTTTCTGCATAATAACACTTCCTTTTTAATTTAAGAAATTGTCCAAAATCTGAATTCGGTAAGATACTCTCTATCTCTTCCGGCTTAAAAAATTTCTGAAAATTATTATTTTTTGATGTCGACACGAATCCGATATTTATTTTCTCGTCGGTATTGGTAAATACGTGTCCAATTTCGAAAACATCAACTTGACTATACCACGGGTTGGAGCTTACTGTCTTAACCAGCTTAGCTTTTAGCGACGGTCTTAAATACTGGTTATTACTTGATAGTGGCTGTGAAACTTCAATCAAGTCTTCGATTGGGAAATCTAATGCCTTAGCCTCGGCAAGGCTAATAAATGAATAGTTTAGTGTTTCGGTAAAACCAAGATCTGCAAAATATAAATAATAATTTTCAAGCAGTTCGGTGTCGTCGCCTTTTTTATTATTAATATCAATAGCGACTGGGGTAATTTTATCGTACCCGATAATTTTAATCACTTCTTCAACCAAATCTATTTCTAGCTTAATGTCTTTCTCTCGCCATGAGGGTACGGTTACCTTGTCGCCGTTTATAACAAATCCAAGATTTTCTAAAATCGTATTTATATCTTTTTTGCCGACATGAATACCGGATACGTTATTAATTAAATCATAATTTATTGTTATTTCTTTAGGTAAATATTCGGTGTTTTTTATATCGACCGATTCAGTAATTTCATAACCCCATTTTCTCAGATACATTGCGAATTTATTTAATACCTGAAGAGGCAAATTATAATCGACACCTCTTTCATAGCGATATGAAGCTGGTGTACTTACGTGAACTGACTTGGAACTGCGGCGAATTACCGGCGGATCAAAAATTGCTGCTTGCACAAGAATGTTTTTAGTGTTTTCGCTAACAGCTGAATTTCTGCAGCCACTAATACCAACAAGATCAACTACATTATTGTCACAATATGCAACAAGATTCTCTTCGGTTAGAGAAATATCAATATCTCCGAGTAATGTCGCTTTTTCCTCTTTTGAGGCAAAATCAATTTTTAAATTATTGATCTTATCAAGGTCAAACACATGAAGAGGCTGACCCGATTCATGCATAAGGTAATTTGTCAAATCGACAAGGTTGTTCTTTGGGTTGATGCCAATTTTTTTTAATCGATCTTTTATTGCATTGTCGGACTCTCCGATTATACCACCCCGAGCAATGATATAGGCATATCTTGGTACGACCCCTTTCGCTCTATCAGAAAATGTTACATAGTCAGAGGTTTTTTTATCAGCCTCGATGGAGTCATAATACTTATCAATCTTATTACCCATTTTAGCTTTTAATTCCCGCGCAAGGCCATAAACACTTACTGCATCACCGCGATTTGGTGTTATTTCCAGGTCGAGAGTATTGTTAGATAGCCCGTCTAGGGGGAAGCCGATATTGTGAAAAACATCACCGATTTCTTCGGGACTATCACTCGTCTGCACAAATTCTTTTAACCAATCTATAGGCAATAACATAATTAAAATTGCTTTAAAAATCGTAAGTCACCGCTGTATTCTAGTCTGATTTCATCTACGCCGCGCTGAAGCATCATTAATCTGTCAACCCCGGCACCAAATGCGAAACCTTGGTATATTTTAGGGTCAACCTTCATATTTTCAAGAACTTCTGGGTGGATCATCCCACTGCCCAAAACCTCAAGCCACTTGCCCTTCCATTTAATCATCACGTCCATACCTGGTTCGACAAACGAATAATTATGTGGAAAATATTTCGTCTCTATTTTTTCACCAAGCATCTTTTTTAGGAAAGTATCAAGTGTCCAGATAAGATTTGCCATTGAAATATTTTTATCGATTACAAAGCCCTCAAATTGATACATTGTTGATTCGTGAGTTGCGTCAGTTGCCTCGTTGCGGAATGCTCGTCCGGGAATAACAACTCTGACTGGCGCCTTTCGCTCTAGCATTGCCGGGATTTGCATTGCCGATGTGTGTGTGCGCAGAAGTCGGCCGTCAGTTGTCCAGAAAGTATCTTGTGTGTCGCGTGCCGGGTGGTTAGCGGGTACTCGAAGAACATCAAAATTATTGTGTTCAGTAGTTAATTCTGGTCCAGTAACCACCTCAAAACCGAGCGATGTGAAAATACTGGCCGCTTTTAATATGAATTGATTTGTCGGGTGAATATGTCCCGGTGGTAGATTAGGCATAATTTGGTTTTTTTGTACGAAAATAAAACTCAATCAAAATAAGAGCAATAACGTAAACACTGGCGCTTAAAATATTTAAAACATTTATTGTTTGCAGGACCAGTAAACCAACTACCCCTAGTGAAATTATTAGTCCTTGGCGGACACATTCTGCCAAGACTTGAGCACTATTATGAGGAAGTTTTTTCCGCATATAAAAAAGGATGAGTGAAATAGCCCCGCCAAACCATATTAGTAAAAAAATATAAAATGTTAATCTGCTAAACCAGTCCGTGTTGAACGGATCTACTGATTGCAGTACTGCGAACCATGCTCCAAAGCCGAGGAGAGTAGATGCAAATACTGCAAATAGAATCTTCCTGTATTTCATATCTGCTCCATAAGTTTCTCAATTCTGTCAGCATCCTCGCCGGATACATCAACTGCAAAAGAAAAGCGAGGGACGTATTTCATGGGTACGCGCTGTTTTAGATACTGAATTAGCCCATGCTTATAAGGAGCGATGACCTCTTCTACTTTTTTACCGTTGGGAAGTTGCGGGTAGAAGCTAAGCCAAATTTTCGCGCTGCGAAGGTCTTCTGATAGATCCACTTTTGTGCACGTTACAATACCCCACTTTTCTGATAGTTCTTCATGGAGGTATTTGGTTGAGTTGTGCGCCAACTCTTCAGCTATCCGATCTATTCTGTTATATGGTTTATTCACAGACTAATCTTAGCAAAATATTACTTTTTTAACAACTTGATAAAAAAAACACACCTATCAAAGGTATGTTTTTTGCTATGAATAGATATTTGTTAGCGTTTGGCCCATTGCGGAGCACGGCGGGCACGACGCAGACCTGGTTTCTTGCGTTCTTTTTCTCTGTAATCTCGTGTTATGAGGCCGGATTTACGCAATATAGATTTAAGTTCGGGGTCAGTCTGAATAAGAGCCCTTGAGATAGCTAATCTTATGGCGTCAAGACGCGAATTTATTCCGCCGCCGGAAACAATGATGATAACGTCAAAACTCTTTTTCTTTTCAGTGACCTCGAGCGGAAGAGCAATATATTTGCTTGATAACTCACTAGGCATCTTCCAGTTTTTTATTACAATTTTACCTGTACCCTTGGTCAGGGTTACTCTGGCGATGGCGGTTTTCCGTCTTCCGGTGCCACAAAAAGTAGATGATGAAATTAATTTTTCCATAATAAGTTTTATTATTTGTCCTTATGACCCGGCACTTCATTTTTATATAACTTTAAACGCTTCATCCAATGCGACCTTAATTTATTGCCGGGTAGCATGCCATAAACTGCATCGCGAAAAGCAACTTCCATTGGCATATCACCAAGTTTTCTTGTTTTTAGATTACCAAGATAACCTGTATGCCGGTAATATTTTTTTGTTTCGGCTTTTCTTCCGGTATAGGTAATTTTGTCGGTATTATAAACAACGACTTGGTCGCCGCAATCAAGGTTTGGCGTAAAGCTTGGCTTGTCTTTGCCGCGCAATAAATTAGCAACCTTAGTTGCCAACCTGCCAAGTATTTCCCCTGTTGCGTCTATTTTATGTGTTGGTCTTGATGCCATAATTATTTTTCTTTAACCGTTGATTTTTCTTTATTAGGCTTTGTCGCTTTATCATCAACTTTTTTAGGCTTAACGATTTCTTCTGTCTTATGAACCAGTTCGATTATCGCCATTGGTGCGTTGTCGCCCTTACGATTATCGATTCTGATAATTCTTGTGTAGCCACCCTTTTCTTTTTCGACAAGCTTTTTAACAACTTCGATAACTTTTTTGCTAGGTTTAAGTTGTCCTGTTTTGGCGAAGATGATTCTTAAAGCTCCAACACTGTCTTTGTTTTTCGCATCGGTAATAATTCTTTCGATGTAGGGTTGCAATGTTTTTGCTTTAGCGTATGTTGTCGTTATTTTTTCATTAATAATTAAACTCGCTGCAAGGTTTTTTACGAGTAGTTTTCGGTTTCCTTTTTTTCTGCCGAGTTTTTGCGCGCTCATTATTTCTTTTTAGTTGCTGTTTTCTTCTTTGCGACTGCTTTTTTAGCAGTCTTTTTAACTGACTTTTCACCCTGGTCTGTTAATTCGGTATTTATCAATGTGAAGTGCTCGGTGAGAATCTGACAAGCGTTTCTAAGAGCTTCGAAAGGTGTGATACTACCGTTGGTGGTAATATCAATAGTCAATTTATCGAAGTTTGTTACACTGCCGACACGGGTGTTTTCGACATCATAATGGACTTTCTTGATCGGAGTAAATGTACTGTCTAGAACAATTGTGCCGATTGGGTTTTTGGTATCGGCCTTTTTTTCACTAGCGACAAAACCTCTGCCCTTTTCTATAACGATATCAGCTTTCAATTTGCCACCCTTGGCAAGTGTAGCAATGAGAAATTCCGGGTCAATAATTACTACCTGGCTGTTAGCTTTGATGTCTTTTGCTGTAACATTCTTTGGTCCCTTTACGTCAAGTTTTATTGTAACGGGGTCGTCGCCTTCCAATCGAACAGGAAGATTTTTTAGATTCAAAATGAAATCGACGATATCTTCTTTCATATTATCAAGAGTCGAAAATTCATGACTGACGCCGTCGATTTTGACGGAGCTGACAGCACTGCCTTCGAGGGACGCAAGCATAACTCTGCGCAATGCGTTCCCGACGGTTACTCCGTAGCCTGGGCTCAATGGCTCAACTACAAAAGTTGCAGCGTTGTCGTCGCCACCTTGGGAAGTTAATTTTACTAATTCTGTCTCTGGAAGTAGATACATATTGCCACTCCTCTTTAATTTATGTCAATCGAGAATAATATTCTACGATGAGTTGTTCTTCTAATGGTGTTAATATTTGCGTTCTAGCCGGTATACTCGTAAATGTTACCGAATTTGACTTGTTGTCAACTTCGAGCCAATCCGGAGCATCCGGTTTCTTGTAAACCGTGTCATTGTTAATAATTTTCTTGGTAACTGTCAATTTATCACCGGCTTTTAACAAAATCGATGCTGTTTTGATGTTCTTGTTATTAAGTTTCACTAATCCATGGCTAATTGCCTGTCTTGCTTGACGGCGACTGTCGGCAAAACCGGATCTGTACAAAACGTTATCTACGCGCGATTCTAGAAGTTGCATCAGCTTAACACCGGTATTATCTTTTGATTTCTGGGCGATGCCAATGAACCTGCGCAGTTGTCTTTCGGACATATTGTAAATCCATCGGGCCTTTTGCTTTTCCTGGAGCTGCTTACCGTAATCGGAAAGCTTACCGTGTCTTGATTGGCCGTGCTGACCAGGTGGGAAAGGTCTGCGCGTAATAGCTGTCTTTTGACCTTCGTCACGCTGACCCTTAAGAAATAGGTTTTCACCTACTTTTCTGGAATATTTTGATGTTGATTTAACTGGTTGGGACATATGATTAACTAATAACTAATAATTAATAACTAATAACTCATAACTCTCGATACCAAATTTTAAATTCTAAATTTTTAATTAATTTATTATACTCTGCGTGGTTTCTTGGCTCGGCAACCATTGTGCGGTACCGGAGTAGCATCTCTTAACCCTGTGATGTTTATGCCTGATCCGGCAAACGCTCTTACTGCCGCCTCCCTGCCGTTACCAACGCCAGTAACAGTAATCGACGCCTCTTCCAAGCCCATACTTTTTGCTTTTTCGATAACCATTTTAGCTGTTTGAGTTGCGGCAAAAGGTGTTGATTTCTTAGCACCCTTAAAACCGGCACCACCGGCACTTGCCCAGGCAATAACGTTGCCGTTAACATCAGCAACCGAAATTGTGACATTGTTAAACGTTGAAAGAATCGAAATCCTTCCAGTGCGAACGACTTTATTGGTCTTTCTTCGTCTTTGGCGAAGAGATGACTGTCTGCGATTTTGAATTGGTTTAGCCATAATTTTTTTATGTCTTTTCAGATGCTTTCTTGCGACCGCTACCAACTGTTACTTTTTTGCCGCGCTTTGTTCGTGCATTGGTTTTTGTTCTTTGGCCGCGAACCGGCAAATTCTTGGCGTGTCTGCTACCGCGGTATGTGCCGATTTCTTTAAGGCGTTTAATGTTTTGAATGATTTCGACTCTAAGGTCACCTTCAACCGTAAATTTTTCAACTTCGGCTCTGATTTTTTCGATATCAGCTGGAGCAACATCTTTGCATTTGGTGTTTGGCTTAATAGCTAAACCATCTAATATTTTAATGGCAGTATTTCTGCCAATACCGTAAATTCCCGTCAAAGACGAAGATATTGGAATATTTGGGTTTAGGTTGACACCGGCAATTCTGGCCATATTATTTATCCTTGGCGTTGTTTGTGACGCGGATTGGTGCACTTAACAATCTTTTTAGGTGTACCTGTTTTACCGCGTCTGGTTATGATTTGACACTTATCACAAATTTTTTTTACTGATGCTCTTACTTTCATAATAATCACCAATTTTATTTACAAACGATGGGAGATTCTTCCTTTCGAAAGATCATATGGGCTGATTTCTAATTTTACCCTATCTCCCGGTACAACCTTAATATAATTCATTCGCATTTTGCCGGATAGGTGGCCGAGTACTTCGTTTCCGTTTTCAAGCTCAATTCTAAATAGAGCATTTGGCAAAGCCTCAATGACTGTGCCTTCTGCTTCTATTACATCTTTACTCATAAATTATTTCCTTCCACAACTTATCCGCAATAATAAATATAGCATAAGCCAACCCGAAAGTCAACATTTCCACAGCAGTTTTGGATGTTTTTAGATAAATTACTGTCAATTTACAAAATCATATCATATTTATTATCAGGGTTCAACCTAAATATAGTTTATAAAGTTATAAAGTTTGTAAGGCATACGGAAGTTATCTCCAACTCCCCTCTTTATGTCATTCTGAGGAGAGTACTCTCGACCGAAGAATCTGACAGTAATCTGTCATCCCGAGCGAATGTAATCGTGAGTCGAGGGATCCCTTTCCAACTATAAAAACAAGGGATCCTCACGTCGTCCTTTTTATTACTTGATAGTTGATAGGACTCCTCAGAATGACAGGAGGCGATGGGATAAAGATAGGAATTAATCTAATTAGTCTAATTACTCTAATGAAATACCAAAATAAAACAAAATCCTAAATAATTATAAATTGATTCGTATTCTTTTGGGAATTTCTGCTTTTGGGGCTTCCTTAGAACAATTACGTTAATTAGAACAATTAGACTAATTTTCGTTTCCTTCTCACAAAATAAACTACAAGTCCTAGTACTATTAGTCCTGCTAGAATATAGATAATAATTAAATATCTGTTAGAGCGTTCCATCTCCACTTTAAGCTTGCCGTTGTCTACCGTAACACTGAATTTCACATCATCAGTCGGTGAACTCTTGAGTTCGGTGTTATCAGCTAGTTTGTAACTATCAATAGCAGAAGCGGTGTGGTCACCTTCTCCTAGAACTTCTGATGCATTAGTGATGGTATAAGACCAATATCCTGTATCATCAACACTGGATGTTAGTTCCATTGGCGTGGAATGAATAGATAAATATATTGTATCTCCCTTGAAACCCGTACCTTCAATGATTAAGTCTGTGTCATTGGTACTAGTGATGTTTTTGATAGTAGGAACTTCAGGGTTAATATCAATTGTTTGCTCGAATACATATT
>CAZPNA010000005.1:0-7005 GCA_964588135.1 uncultured Candidatus Saccharibacteria bacterium
CCCAAATTGCCAATCGGCCCAGCTACTATATATAAGGTAGGTTTCATAAATAAATTTAGAATGAAGAATGAATAATGAAAAATTAATAAAACACAATCAATTCAATTCAAGGATATCATCGCACATGTATTTTTGCGAACTTTTTTAAATAAACAAGAGGGGGCGGTTCGAGCGAGCTTGCTCGAACCGCCCCCGTGAACTGACTTAAGAGCTAAGGGCAAATCTCCCTGCGGGAGATTTCCAAGGAAGTGCTAAGGCACCAAGCGCTAAGTGCCTTTGGTACACTTCCGGGGGAGGGCACCGAGATCCCAGCTCGTCTTGTCGCGAGGATAGTAGCGGACGTTCAGCCCGCCCGCGCTGTCCGAGAGCACGCAGAGCGAGTTGCCGGAACCATAGCTGTCTCGACAGCGCACGGAGAAGCCGAACCACAGAAGTCTGTTGCTCTCCATGGCGCAACGGAGGAGGAGGTAGAAAGTCTCGGTGACAGAAGTGATCCCGTCACCGCCTTGATCGCGAGCCCATGCGATCTGCTGGTTGTAAGTGAGTCCATAAGGCTCGCGGTTCATGCCTACAGCGAAGAATCGAGTGAAGTCCGTGTGGAAGACAGAGAGTTTGGTGGGCTCTCCGCTCACACTGAGGCACTCTCGCCAGCTTTCGCTCAACCAGTTGAGCTTGAGAGGCGCTAGACGCCTCTCCTCCTGCTGCTGGTTGAACCTGTAGATTGCCCCGTAAGCCCCGAGGATTTTGAGACCTGATGGGACAATGCGAGCGTGTTGGGTGAGAATTCCTCCTTGATCTTCTTGTGCCTTGGCAAGAATACCTGCCACCTCGTCTTCGGTCGGACAATCGGTGTCTGCCCAGTCGCAGATGGTCTTGAGGTAGCCGATCTCTCTCTCGAGCAGCTGGCCGAGTGGGACGGAGGGTAGGGTGAGGGTGCCACACAGTGCCGCTTCGACGCTTGCGCGGCGAACCGGATCTGTGATCGCATTCTGAATCATCGGCGGATTGACATTATCACCAAGTGCCAATCCGAATTCATGAGCCAAACCGAGCCCTATCCCAAATGCACTATTTGCCATGGAACTCATCCCCTTTCGGGAACACATCCCTTGCGTTTTTTAAGTCACGCCTGACTTTTTTGGTTGTTAATCCCGGCTTGTAGAACACCGAGATAGCGCGTTTCCGCGAAGCGGAAACGTGATAGCAAAATTATAGGTTAAAACAGATTAGGAGTCAAGGGAAATGAGATTAAAATTGATACCTCCCACCACCCCTTGCCCCTCCTCCGACAGGAGGGGATGAATCCAATTCTCCTCTGCCCGAGGGGAGACCCTCCTTCGCCCTGAGCGAAGTCGAATGGGCTACGGACGACAAGCAGATTTGTAATCAAATCAAGAGGGGTGGATGAGAGATTTTTTAACGAGAGATTGTTGTGCGTTAGCACTCCATAGTTATTAGTCATTACTTATTAGTTATCAGTTATTTTTTGTCAATACGGGGAGGGTTGACGGAATGCAAGAGAATGTGATAGTCTGCAAATTGGTGCGGCTATCAAGTACCGATTTATTTTTGTCTTGGAAAAATATTGTTCAAATTGGAAAGGGATCCCTCCGCTTGGGGTTACCCTCGGTCGGGATGACAGTCACAGGCAAGCACACCAAAAGTTATAAGTTATTACTTATTAGTTATGAGTTAATTTTCATGAATATTTCGTTTGCGGCGGAAAAAATAGTAGGAAGTCCCATCACCAACTCTGTTTTAACCGGGGTTGTTGCTTCTTTGGTTATCATCGCCTTGGTTTTTTGGCTGACTCGTTCGATTAAATTGAACCCGGGCAAAAAACAGAATTTCGCCGAGTGGGCAGTGGAGGGAATTTTGAGTTTAACCCAAGGAATCACCGGTTCCAGAGAAACGGCGCTATAGATACTACCGCTGGGTGCAACATTCTTCCTGTTTATACTAGTCAACAACTGGCTCGGGCTGGTTCCGGGAGTTGGCTCGATAGGGTTTAATGAAGTGCACCACGGCGAAGAAGTTTTTGTGCCGCTGTTTCGCTCCGCCAACGCCGACCTTAACACCACGCTTGCTCTTGCCCTAGTATCGGTTGGCGCCACACAATATTTCGGCGTTAGCAAACTACGACTCGGATATTTTAAAAAATTCATCAACTTCTCTAGTTTTATTGATTTTTTTATGGGGATATTGGAAATTATCTCCGAGTTTGCTAAAATCATTTCGTTTTCCTTCCGACTATTTGGCAATGTTTTTGCCGGCGAAGTTCTGCTCGGAGTGATTACCGGACTTCTGCCTTACATAGCACCGCTACCGTTTTACGGATTGGAGATATTTGTCGGATTTGTTCAGGCATTGGTTTTTGCGATGTTAAGTTTGGTTTTTTTCCATGTAGCACAAGCCTCACACGCGGATTGATAATAAATAATTAATATCATCGTTCGAAATTGTAACCGATTGAGAACTAATAACCATAAAAGTTCTCGGTGAGTACACCTCGAACAGTAATAAAGATAGGAGAAAAAATGGAAGCAGAAGTAGTTAAACTTATCGCTGCCGGTGCAACAATTGCTATCGGTGGTATCGCACCATCAGTTGCTATTGGTATGATGGCGAGCAAAGCAATGGAAGCTATCGGTCGCAACCCGGAAGCCGCTAGCAAGATTCAGACAAACTTAGTGTTGGCAATCGCCTTTGCCGAAGCTATCGCAATTTACGCGTTGGTGGTCGCACTAATTATTAAATTCATTTAAGTCAAACACTCGAATGCACACGAATTGGTCGCGAATTACACGCGAATAGATCGCTCGAACAACATCATTAATATAAATCGGAGATAGTATGGAAGAAGCAGGTGGGATTGCAGCACTGGGAATAGATTGGAAAATACTGGTTGCACAACTGGTTAATTTTCTGATTATCTATTTTCTTTTGGCAAAATTTGCTTTCAAACCGCTGACAAAAATGCTTGAGGAGCGGCGCAAAAAAGTCGAAGATAGCATCAAAACGGCCGATGATATCGCTAAAGAAAAAGAAGATTTGGATGTTACGGTGCGCAAAACAATGAGTGATGCTAAAAGTGAAGCGCAAAAAATTATTACTACGGCACAAGCGAGCATGAAAGAAGAAGCGGCAAAGGCGCGCGCGCAAGCGGAAAGTGCCAGTACCAAGATACTAGCTGATACCAAAGCCCAAATAGCCACAATGAAGAAGGAAACCAAATCCGAGCTTACGCACGAAATAGGAATGTTGGTAATCAAAGCAACCGAGCGGATTGTCGAGCAAGACTTGCCGGAAGAAAGCAAGAAAAAAGTAGATGAGAAGATCATTAGGGAAATTAAGAATTATAAATGAAGAATGAAGAATTATATTGTTCGAACGTAATCGTGAGAACTACTGACCATAATAGTTCTCGGATTACCTCGAACAGTAAAAGAATAAAAATGACTACAAAATTATTGGCGCAGGCGACAGTAGAACTGATTTTGGAGAGCCCTGATAAAACAGAGGCGATAATCGATAGGGTCAAAAAATTAGTGACGCAAAAGTACAGAAAAATAAAATGGAATAATCTGGCAGAGAAAATCACAAATATGGTGGCGCGAGGGAACAAAATCACCAGATATACGGTAGTATCAGCAACGCCGCTTGACGATAACCAAAAACAGGACATCGAAAACAAACTGCAGGGCAAAACAGATATCTCGTGGAAAGTTGATGCCAATATTTTAGGTGGATTAATTATAAAAACTCACGATCGTGAATTGGATAATAGTTTAATATCAAGGATTAGTAAATATAAAAAAGAGTTTAAAAATATAAAAGTTTAATACTGTTCGAGCCCTTCGACTAATTGCTCAGGGCGAGAACTAAAAACGGTAATAAGTTCTCGGGTGATTACACCCTCGAACGATAAGAGAAAATAGGAAACATACTATGTCACAAGCAATAATCGAAATACTCAAAAAGAAAATTGAAGATGCACCCATGGAAGCCAAATGGGAAGAGACGGGCGAAGTCGTTGAAGTTGGTGATGGCGTTGCGACAATCGCCGGGCTTAGCAAGTGCCAATTTGGCGAAATGGTAAAAATCGGTGAAAAATCGGTCGCCATGGCGCTGAACCTGGAAGAAGATAGTGTCGGGGCGATAATTTTTAATGAACCCGAAAAAGTTAAGGTTGGCGATAAAGTAAAGCTGACCGGCGAAGTTATGAGTATTCCTGTTTCGGAAAAATTAATTGGACGAGTTGTTAACCCGCTTGGCGAAGTGCTTGATGGAAAGCCATTAGACGATAAGGGCGCAAAACTTATGCCAATTGAAAAAATCGCCCCGGGTGTTATTACCCGCCAGTCAGTTGATACACCTCTGCAAACTGGCATAAAAGCTATTGATGCTATGATTCCTATCGGCCGCGGACAGCGCGAACTGATTATCGGCGACCGTGGCACGGGGAAAACCGCTATCGCCATTGACGCTATCATCAATCAGAAACCGGACGCCGCTAAAGCTATGCCCGGCGCGGGTGTAATCTGTATTTATGTCGCTATCGGTCAAAAAGAAAGTAAAATCGCCAAACTGGTAGCGAAACTGAAGGAAGAAGGTGCATTGGACCACACTATTGTTGTTGCCGCCGGCGCCTCTGACACTGCCGCTATGAACTTTGTCGCTCCTTATGCCGGCTGTGCTATCGGCGAATATTTTATGGAGCAGGGCAAAGACGTTTTGGTTGTTTACGATGACTTGTCCAAACACGCTTGGGCTTACCGTGAAATTTCACTGCTTCTTAAGCGCCCGCCAGGCCGCGAAGCTTACCCTGGTGATGTCTTCTACCTGCACTCGCGACTACTGGAGCGCTCGGCAAAATTGAATAAGGATAATGGCGGAGGGTCAATAACTGCTCTACCGATTATCGAAACTCAAGCTGGTGATGTATCTGCCTATATTCCAACGAATGTGATTTCTATTACGGATGGACAGATTTACTTGGAAAGTGACCTGTTTTACCAAGGCATTCGACCAGCGGTAAATGTCGGCTTGTCCGTTTCCAGAGTCGGTGGCTCCGCACAAATTAAGGCAATGAAAAAAATTGCCGGTAGCCTGCGCCTCGATCTTGCCCAATACCGCGAACTGGCGGCTTTTGCCCAGTTTGGTTCAGATTTGGATGATACTACCAAAAAACAGTTGGAACGGGGCAAACGCGTAACCGAAATCCTCAAACAGCCACAATATGAACCGATGCCGGTTGAAGAACAGGTTGCCATTATTTATGCGGTAACCAGCGGACTCCTCGATGAAGTGCCGGTTGAGAAAATGGAGGAGACACAAAAAGCAATACTGACCGACCTGCGCACAACCCATAGTAAAATTTTAAGTATTATACGTTCGCAAAAAGAGTTAGATGATAAATTGAAAAAAGAATTAGAAAATGCAATAAAAACAATAATATAAATAATATGTTAAATGTTAGATGTCCCCACTTCGCTCTTATCAGAGCTACGAGGGGCAAGCAAATGTCACCAGCCTCGCGTCGACTTGCGTCTTGCGAGCCGAGGTGGGAAACCAAATGTATTTATGTTAAATCTTACTGTTCGAAATTGTAATCAATTGAGAACTATTGTGGTTATTAGTTCTCACGATTACGTTCGAACAATAAAATATATTAGATTTTAAATTTAAGGTTGTGGCTTTAACATTTGAGTTTTAAGATATATCCATGTCCAACACCAAAGATATTAAAAGAAGAATTAAATCGATTTCCAGCACGCTTCAAGTAACAAAAGCGCTGGAGTTGGTTTCCAGCGTCAAAATGCGCCGCGCTGTTGCTATTGCCGCCGAAAGCCGCGAATTTTCAAGTGAAATTTGGGAATTGATTCTTCAACTATACCCTAAAAACGAGGACGCCAAACTGCCGAAACTTTTTACAAAACCCGATGCCAAAAAAAGTTTAGCGATAGTATTGGCCTCCGATAAGGGGCTTGCCGGATCGTATAACGCCAATGTCATGCGCAAGACAAAGGAGGTTTTGGGTAAACTGGGTGAGGTTGACATAGTAGCGGTAGGCAAGCGCGCGGCAAAAGTTGATAAGATACTCACGAACGTGAATATTATCAGCGCCTATGACAGCAGTGACGAAGATTATGATTTTTTTGAGGCCGGGCCGATTATAAAAATGGTAACGGAAAAATACACTTCCGGAGAATATAATAGCGTAATAATGATCTATACAGATTTTATCAATACATTAAAACAGGTCGCCACCTCAAAAGTGATACTACCGATTAGTATTCGTCATGCTGAACCTGATTCAGCGTCTCATCAGGAAAATGAGGATAGATCCCAAATCAAGCTCGACCCAAAGGGTCCCCTTCGGGGGGATGACAGTCAGGATCGAGACGACAAGTTAACCGATTCCACCGGCCACCGGCCACCGGCCACTGACTATAAGTATGAACCTGATATCATATCGATTCTTGAGACCCTCGGAAAACTAGCGGTCAACAGCCAGATTTATCAAGCATTATTGGATGCCAGCGCCTCCGAACACGCCGCACGTATGGTAGCAATGAAGAACGCCACCGAAAACGGCAACCAACTGGTTCAGGAATTGAAATTTGCTTACAACCAGTTGCGACAAGGAGCAATAACCCAGGAAATCGCCGAAATTTCCGCCGGAAGAATAGCGCTGGGAAATTAAAAACAATAATGAAAAATAAAAAATTTAGAATGAAAAATGAAGTTAGAAAATTTATTGTTCGAACATAATCGTGAGAACTAAAAAACACAAATAGTTCTCGTCGATTACTCCTCGAACAGTAAATAATATAAAGGATAATTATGATACAAGAAAAAACTAAATCTATCGGGAAAGTGACGCAAATCATTGGGGTGGTGGTGGATGTTGAATTTGAAAGTGGAAATTTGCCGGAAATTTACAACGCTCTTGAGGTTAGTAACTCGGGCAAAAAACTAATTCTGGAAGTTCAACAGCACCAA
>CAZPNA010000005.1:7015-7396 GCA_964588135.1 uncultured Candidatus Saccharibacteria bacterium
TTTGGGTAAATTTAAAATCTATTTTTGTTTTTTAATAGGGGAAAAAAATTATTATTGGATTTAAACAGCACCAACCGGGAAATGTTGTCCGTGCTGTCGCCATGGGCTCAACCGATGGCTTAACCCGCGGCACCGAAGTTTCCGACACCGGCAAACCGATTTGTGTCCCTGCAGGCAAAGCAACTCTCGGGAGAATGTTCAACGTTCTTGGTGAAGCAATTGATGGCAAGGAAGACGTCAAAAACACGCTGACCCTGCCGATTCACCGACCAGCGCCGGAATTTAAAGATCAATCAACCAAAATCGAAATTCTGGAAACCGGTATTAAGGTGATTGATTTGATAGCACCAATAACCAAAGGTGGAAAAGTCGGGCTTTTCG
>CAZPNA010000005.1:7406-8798 GCA_964588135.1 uncultured Candidatus Saccharibacteria bacterium
TTTATGGTTTTTTTTTTTTTTAACCCAAAAACCAAAGTGGTAAAATGGGGGTTTTTTGGGGGGCATGTGTTGGTAAAACCGTTCTTATTACCGAGTTAATTCGCAATATCGCCACCGAGCATGGCGGTTATTCGGTTTTTGCCGGCGTGGGGGAGCGCACTCGTGAAGGAAATGATTTGTACCACGAAATGAAAGATTCGGGAGTCCTAGAAAAAACAGCATTGGTTTTTGGACAGATGAATGAACCGCCGGGCGCCCGTGCTCGCGTGGGACTTTCGGGGCTGACCATGGCTGAATCCTTCCGCGATGAAGGTCGCGATGTTCTGCTTTTTATTGATAATATCTTCCGTTTTACCCAAGCCGGTTCCGAAGTATCGGCTCTTCTTGGACGTATTCCTTCGGCAGTAGGATACCAGCCAACACTGGCAACGGAAATGGGCGCGCTCCAAGAGAGAATTGCATCGACCAATAAAGGTTCGATAACCAGTGTCCAAGCGATTTATGTTCCGGCAGATGACCTCACCGACCCGGCTCCGGCAACCGCGTTTGCTCACCTTGATTCAACTATCGTTCTTGAGCGATCATTATCTGAATTAGGGCTTTACCCCGCAGTTGACCCGCTCGCCAGTACATCAGGTATTTTGGACCCGAATATCACCGGCAAGGAACACTACGAGGTTGCTCGAGGCGTCCAGAAAGTTCTGCAACGCTACAAAGATTTGCAAGATATCATCGCTATACTTGGAATGGAAGAATTGAGTGATGAGGATAAGGTTACCGTATCAAGGGCGCGTAAAATTCAGCGTTTCCTAACCCAGCCGTTTTTTGTTGCTGAAACATTTTCCGGTATTGACGGGCAATACGTTTCACTGAAAGACACCGTTACCGGATTCAAAGAGATTCTGGATGGCAAACATGATGATAAACCGGAACAAGCGTTTTATATGAAGGGGAGTATAGAGCAAGTCAAGAGTTCATAAAGTTTATAAGGTTAGTAAAGTTCATAAAGTAAATATAATCATGAAAATTTCCTTCTTGACTCCGAAGGGGTCGAAGACAATTGATGACGCAAAAGAGATAATCCTGCCGACAACGACAGGCGAGATTGCTGTCCTACCTAACCACGAGAATCTAGTGACTGAACTGGCATCGGGCACGATCGAGGTTAAAATTGGCGGAAAAACAGAAACTTTTGCTAGTTTCGGCGGGTTTGCTAAAATTACCGGTGATATAGTGAAGGTTTTCTCCGCTGGCGTTGAGCATGCCGACTCACTTGATGAAGCAAAAATTCAAGAGTCAATTAAACGCGCGCAAGAACTAAAGGATGAAAAACAGGGTGATGCCGAATTCGCTGCCGCCGCGACACAGTTGGAGCGTGAACTCGCCCGCCTC
>CAZPNA010000005.1:8808-13739 GCA_964588135.1 uncultured Candidatus Saccharibacteria bacterium
CTCCGCCGCCAAAAACGATAACTCTTTATTCGTCGTCAAACTAAAAAAGTACACCTACGTACACCTCGTAGGTGTACTTGACGGTCAGATAATGTAGTTTGAACCTGTAATGTTATAACCCCACGTACACCTACGAGGTGTACGTAAGTCGGTTCGGAGTATTTTATTAGTAGCATATATTATATGTTGGAGAACTTATTTAGCGACGATTACGAGGATGTCGGCATCGGGTTTGGTTTCGCCATCGGGCAAGGAACCAACCTCGCCTCCAAGGGCATCGGCAATAGTTTTTGCTTGCTCTGCCATACTGCCATTTAGATCAACTACGATTGTTTTTGAATAATCATTTTTACTGGCGTTTTCCTTGGCAGTAATTTCAACATTGGCTATTTTTTCTTTGATCTTTGCTTCAGCATCAGAAGTAATTCCGGATTCACCAGAACCATTATATAAAGCGACTTTCGGGTTGGAAGTAATTGCTCCCGAAGCGGCAGCTTGTTCGGTTTCATCGTTGTAAACCGGCATTACTTCGATAATTTTATTGGCGCTTGGGCGGTACAAAACCGCTTTTTTGTTTTGGACATAGACCAAGACTTTATCGCCGTTTTCTGCTTTTTTAAAGAAGTCTTGATCTTTCAATTCGTCTTTATTAAGCACGGTTGCCAAAGTTGGCGTTTCGTCTTGTGGCAAATCCATTAGTTTATTAACTTTTTCAAGTATGCCGGAAAGTTCTTGCTCTGAAGCAGCGTCAGGGTTATTAACTACTTTTTTATACTGATAAAAATAATATCCACCAATTCCAAGCGAAGCCAGAAAGGCAATAGCGATTATTATCGTAAAAACCGGCAGACGTTTTTTAGGTTTTGGGTGCATACTGTCACTTCCAACACTTGCATTATTTTGTTGTTTGTTTTTTTGAAACCGCGCAAATATCGATGGCATAGTATTCCTTTCAGTAAATTAATTCAATATTACCCAATCGGCGCTTGAAGATGTGCCAACTGACATATATATTTTTTTGTTAGTTGTATCGGAATATATATCACCAACTCTGACAGGTGTTGATGTCGGCGCTGCAGTACCATTTGTTACGCCTGGTATCGCTTGCCTCTTTGTCGATCCGGCTACACCATTAGTGGCAGTATAATATAACGTATCAGTTAAAAATTCCACCGCACCTGCCTCTTCCGTAGTTAGTAATGTTCCAGATGTAAATTTCAACGGTGCCGTAGAAGCTGTAGCCGTGCCGGCTCGAATATTTAGTGATGCAGTAGGCGATAATAATCCGACTCCGACATTAGCATTAAATGTCAGTTTCTGATTGGCTGGGTCAGCATCGAAAATACCGTATAGTAGCGATTTTGCTTTTCCGTCAGCTAAACTGCCACGACTCAAAGCATCGATATACAATGAATTAGAACCAGTTTCGTAATTTCCGGCATAATATCCCAAGCCAATGTTGTTGGTGCCGCTAACAACTCTTGTTAGAGCATTGTCGCCGAGCGCTGTATTGTAATTACCGTCAACATTATCCGATAACGCACTATATCCTATTCCAATATTATTTGAACCAGTAGTATTTTCAAACAGTGCATCAGCGCCCATGGCGATATTTTTATTCCCCGTAGTATTAACAGGAAGTGTAAATGTCCCTACGCCGATATTTCTTTGACCGGAAATATTTAGCCTTAAGGAATTATAACCAATTGCAATATTACGTGAACCAACGGTATTATTATCGAGTGCAAGATAACCAAGTGCTGAGTTCCAATAGCCCGTTGTATTTGAAGATAGCGATCTGTAGCCAATAGACGCATTTTCGTAACCAGTTGTATTATATTGTCCAGAATTTACCCCAATAAAAACATTTTTTAATTCGCTCGAGTTCGACCTAATTTCAAGACCTGCGGTACTGGTGGAATCGTTCATTACTAATGTAGGAGTATAATTACCGGTAATCTGTTTTACAGAAATATTCGTAATTGTTCCATTGAATCCAGAAACCGGAGTAAACACTAAATCACCGTTAGAAACCGATTTAATACCAGCGGTATAGGTTGACCCTGCTGCAGCGCCGTTGTACATATCATAAGGGGATGAGTTACCAAGTGTAACATACAAATCACCAGAACCAACGGCAACGTCAACAGTAAAAGATACTTGATACATATTTGTGCCTGTTGAAGACATGGTTCGGGATAATGCATTAGTATTACCGGTAGTATGGGTAAAACCTGTGTTATAATCACCTGTCCAGCCAGTAGAAGTCCAGCCAGTTGCATCCACCAGTTCATCTCCCGTACTAGCTGACTCGGTAATTTCGGCACTTGTTAATGATAAATGGTTATTGTTTGAAGTATTAACCTGGGCTAACCCAGTAGAAGTAGCTATACCAGCCAAATTATTCGATGACCTATCTGCAACTGCGGTTGTTATAGACGGGTTGGCATTTTGTAGGTCTGCATCGAGCGTTGCCCCGATTTCTTCAAGTTGAACATCGTCTAAATAAATCGACTTACTTGCCGCCAAACTTCTAGCGAAACTGATATATTCATTATTAGCCGTAAAATCAACTGAATACTTTGTCCAAACAGTCGTTAAATCTTGTGTTAAATATGCTGGAGTTGTTGAACCGTAGACTTTCATTGAAGAATTACCAGTATCATCATTTATTTTTGCCCAGAAAGATAATCTATATTGCTTGCCAATTGTTGTAACTTTTTGATAAACTCGAGCTTGGTTATTTGAAGCATCAATATCAAGTCTTGCAGCTCGACTTCCCGAGTGCACATCAACAGTTTCAACGTTAATGGTAGATGCCCCCACAACAGCTTCTGCCCAATCAGCGAAACCTCCAGTGCCAGTTGTTTCAAATCCTCCGTTTAACACAGGTGGGTTGTAGCCGATAATTATCCTACCCCATTGATCAGAAGATGCCACACCAACTTCTTGCAAGCTAATAGTTTCTGCCGATGTCAACCCTTTGTTATACGCTGTAAATCCGTATATATAATCGTTGTATATCTTAGTAGAATCAAAGGCACCGATTATTGTATATGTAGAAGTAACACTCCCCGCCCATGTCGGCGCTGTGCCCGATGTACTTTCTGTATAAGTCTGAGACAGACCGTCAATATATATTGTCATAGAAGGAGTAGTTGTATTGCGTACGGCTGTTACACTAACAATTTTCCCACCATAGTTAGTAACAAAATCGCTTATTGTAGCCGTTCTTGTGTCGGTATTCGCAGTCCCGGTTAAAGTTATTGCAAGTTCACCATTACTTGTTATATACATTTGAAATGCATTACCGACATCGAGTGATGAATTTAACGAAGAAAAACCGCCAATACCAATAGTAGCACTAGGATTACTGGAAGGTACTTTTATTTGTGAGCTTAGTGTAAAATCCGACTCGATAGTGCTCTGGTTTAGCGTGTAATATATTCTGGACCCCGTTACTGAAGAATCAAATTTAATTGCACCGGAAAACATTTTACTTCTTAGGCTATTATTAGCTGAAACATTATTTAATTTCAACTCTCCATTCATAGCTAATTGCGCCAAAGAAGTTGATGAACCGATAACTACTAATCCTCCGCCGGTTTGCATATTGACAGTTGATCCTGTCTTATTGGCGTTTGACGTACCCTGAATTGTTATACTGTCGCCAACCTCCGTACCTCCATAGTAAGTTTGTCCGCCTGTGCGTCCGGCAAGTAATAAATATTGCGTATGGGGGTCGCCTGTGGCAAGACCAGCAAGATTATTGTGTATAATATTTGCTTCATTTATATCAAGTGAAATGCCAGAACCAATCAAATAAAAAGTGCCGGTACCAACAAGAGCGATTTTGTTTGAAGCAACTGTTAGGTCGCCAAAAGTTAATGCACCCTGCTTGCTGTTGAAAGTTGACCAGTCGGTTGATGATAGAAACCCCTTAAGAATACTACTGGCAGTTTGGCCGTTGGCGTAATCAATGGAAATGCTGTTGAGAGCAACGGTAAAATCATTATCGTTGAAAGAAAGTGTATCTTGTTTATTATTGAAATTTGTCCAATCACTGGCAGATAAATAACCATCATCATTTTTGTTTGCTGTTTGACCACCGCTATAATCAATCGATACGGCACCGCTCGAGACTAGAAAATCATCAATATCAAATGAGGCAACACCCTTGCCGGTATAGGTGGCATCGTCAACAGAACCGTACAAAACACCTGAAGTCAGTGTCAGGTTGAAGGGAGATGTGCCCTTGGCTGATGTGATGCGCCATTTATCAGTATCGCTACCAGTACTTGTTGTTGCGCTATCCGGTTCAACCGTCAAAGAACCGGACTCACTCTCATTTATTGTTTTGTAATAATAAACATACGAAAGAAGACCCCCCCCCAACGCAATAATGGTGGCTAGTGACAAGAGTGTGTTAGCTATCTTTTTAGACATATTGTTGATAATCTAATCGATATTGTCATTATAGTTAATATTGATATTATAGCAGAAAATTTTATTTGTGTTTTTTTGGGAAGTAGATAGGAGAAAGGGATCCCTGCCTCGCCGGCAGGCGGGCCTCCGCTGTGTGGTCCATCCTTCGTCCATCCTTTGCCAAAGCTACAGATGGCAAGCAAGGCTACGGACGGCACAGCGGGATGACAGACATAAGTTTTGAGTTATGCGTTATGAGTTATTCTTAGAATGTCAATGTGGCACCGAAGATTTCGGAATTAGTGATAATCCAGAAGCCGGAGCCGGGGGCGAGAGATTTGCCCATAACATTTTCTATGAATTGCGCACCGTCGCCAACATAATTTGAGTAGGCCTTGGCATAATATGCATCGTAACTGTCGGCGCCTGCGGTGTACATAAATATCGCCTTAACCAGCGGGGTCGATTTGTTCGATGCATCAAGTAATGACATGGTTTCGCCATTG
>CAZPNA010000006.1:0-9036 GCA_964588135.1 uncultured Candidatus Saccharibacteria bacterium
CACATCGACCACATGTCAAATTGTCAAAGTGTCAACAACCCGATTATAAATTACAGTTTATACATAAAAATAAGATTTTTTTCAATCGAGCAATAATCTGGTAAAATATTGTAAAGGAGTCAGATGATTTACCTTGGTAGCGACCACGCCGGTTTTGAGGCGAAAGAAAAGATTAAAAGAGAATTAATAGAAAAAGGGGAGTCCGTTGAAGATCTGGGTGCAAATAACGACAATCCGTCTGATTATCCAAAGTTTGCCCGCCTTGTTGCCGAAAAAGTGGCTGGTGACCCGTCAGCAAAAGGAATCTTATTTTGCCGATCGGGGCAAGGAATGGCAATTACTGCCAACAGGTTTAGGGGAGTAAGAGCAGTAGTGGCGTGGAACAGCGAATCGGCGCGCGAAAGCCGCAACGATAACGATTCTAACATTTTATCCATTCCTGCCGGTTATCTAAAAATTGACGAAATAATTAAGATAATTAACGTCTGGTTGGTAACGCCGGCAAGCA
This sequence comes from uncultured Candidatus Saccharibacteria bacterium, assembly GCA_964588135.1. Classification (GTDB taxonomy): domain Bacteria; phylum Patescibacteriota; class UBA1384; order UBA1384; family UBA1384; genus CAZPNA01. The sequence goes on from CAZPNA010000006.1 coordinate 509, forward strand.
AAGAAGAAAGGCATATCAAGCGTATTAGGGATATTGATAAATGAAAATTATACCGACAATTTTAGCTTATTCAAAGAGTGATTACGACATGCAACTTAATAAAGTTGTTAATCTTTGTGATACTATTCAAATAGATATCACCGACAAGAATTACGGTCGTGAAACAATAAGCATTGATGATATTAACATCCCCACCGATAAGAGAATTATATTCCATTTGATGCTTTATGACCCGCTAGAGCAGATTGACAAATACCTTAAATATAAACCGGAAAGGATTATTGTTCATGCGGAGTCCAATGCCGATTGGGAAGAATTGACAGATAAGATCGAGAGTAAACAGTTGGGTATTGCCATCAACCCTGATACCGAGATTCATGCTGTCAGATGGATGATCGATGATGTTAGCGAGGTACTTGTTATGACAGTTAGACCAGGCGAACAAGGTAGAGAAATGGATACCAACCAGCTTCACAAAGCAACAGTAATAAAACACTCATTTCCAGAGGAAATTGTTTCAGTCGATGGTGGTATTAATACTGATAATATTACGCGCGTAAACCTAGCAGGTATCGATATTGCTTACGTCGGGTCAGCGATAACAAAAAAACAAGATCCCCAAAAAGCATATCTTGATTTGTGTAATAAATTGAAATAAAAACAAAAAACAAGGAGAGGGATGACGGACAAGGAGGTTTTGGAACTCCAAAAGAGAGCGCATAACATCAGGCGCTTAGTCGTTGAGATGACCACCTCCGCCGGTTCGGGACATGTCGGCGGTTCTCTTTCTGTTGCCGATATAATAACAATACTATTTTTCAAGGTATTGGATTATGACCCGAGTAATTTGAAAAAGAGCAAAGATCGCTTTATTTTATCTGCTGGACATATCTGCCCTGCGCTTTATGCCACATTTGCCGAAAAGGGCTATATCGATAAAGAGGATTTATTGCATCTGCGAGAGATAGATTCGCCTCTGCAAGGTCATCCAAGCCATATCGATTTACCGATTATTGAAACATCGAGCGGATCGCTCGGGCAAGGGTTGTCTATTGCGCTAGGCAAGGCATTGTCAATAAAAATGGATGGAGCAGACGGAACAGTTTATTGTGTTATGAGCGACGGCGAACAAGAGGAAGGCTCAACATGGGAAGCAGTGATGGCGGCAAGCCACTATAAAACCAGTAACCTTGTTGGTATTATAGATAGAAACAATATGCAAATTGGCGGAACAACCGAGAATATTATTGGGCTAGCTCCGCTTAATAAAAAATACGAAGCTTTTGGTTGGCATGTAGTAGAAGCCAACGGCCACAATTTCGTACAGCTTTATAAAGCATTTTATAATACACACAACACTACAAAACCGACCCTTATTATCGCACACACAACCATGGGAAAGGGAATACCGAGTATCGAAAATGATTTTAGATGGCACGGAAGAGTATTTACAAAAAAAGAAAGTCGCAAGACCCTTGAAGAATTAGACTTAGCTTACGAGCGCGAAACTAGTAGGGGGAATCGATGATGGATCAGCCACAATCAATGCGCGAAGAGTTTGGTAGAGCACTAGTAGAATTAGGCAAAAAAGATAAACGTATTGTCGCGCTAAGCGCCGACCTCACTAAGTCAACCGGAGCTGAATTGTTCGCCGATAACTATCCTGACAGATTTATCGAAGTTGGTGTTGCCGAACAAAATATGATTGGTATCGCCACTGGTATGGCGCTCGAGGGTAAAACTCCTTTTGCGACTAGTTATTCATGTTTTGTACCAGCGCGATGTTTTGACCACATCAGAATATCTATTTGTTACAATAATGCCAATGTAAAATTAGTTAGTTCGCATGCTGGTATCACAACCGGCGCCGATGGCGCAACCCACCAGATGCTCGAAGACATTGCTCTTATGCGATCATTGCCTAAAATGACCGTGGTTGTTCCAGCCGATGCCAGGCAGGCATATATCGCCACAAAAAAATTAGCAGAGCATTCTGGACCATCGTATCTTCGGTTATGCAGAGAGCCAGTTAAACCAATTGTTGACACGGACGAAAATAATTTCAAGATAGGTAAGGCCGACATCTTGATAGAGGGTGATGACGTATTAATCGTAAGTTGTGGGATAATGGTATATGAGGCATTAAGTGCCGCTATGAAGCTTAAGCGTGAAGGGATAATGGCTAGCGTTATTAACTGTCACACTATTAAGCCACTCGATAAGGACACTATTTTCGAGTTAGCAAAAGAAGTTCGGGGTGTAGTAGTCGCTGAAGAAGCACAGATAAACGGCGGGCTAGGTGATGCTATCGCCCAACTGCTTGGTAGGTTTGGTCCAAAACCAATTCGCTATGTCGCCGTTCGTGACAAGTTTGGTCAATCAGGAGAGGCGAGTGAGCTCAAGAAAAAATATCACTTGCAAAGTTCGGATATAGTTCAGGAGTCATTAAAGGCATTTAGGAGGGTATGTGATTGATTTATTAGTAGTTGGTGATGTCGGTATCGATACATATTACTTACTGGACAAAGAAGATGCATCTGTTCACCATGTTGGCAATGAAAAAGAGTGTGAACTGTGTTTTGATATGTCCGAAAAAATTCCGGTAGAGCAACTGGAAAAAACCGTCGGTGGCAACGCGGCAAATGTTGCAATTGGCGCCTCAAGGCTGGGACTTAAGACAGCACTCGTTTCTAATGTTGGTCGTGATGAAGACGGCCGTTCGATTCTATGCAAATTAGAGAAAGAAGACGTTGAGCTAGACTACATAAAACAATCTGGTAAAACCAACCAAACCGCTGCATTGATTTATAAAGGCAAAAGGACACTGCTAGTCCACCACGAGGATAGAAAATATTCATTTGATGTTTCGGCACCGGCCCGATGGATGTATTTGACATCAACAAATATTGGCGGAAAGAATATGAACGAGAGCATTGTCGGCTACGTTAACAAACACAACACAAAACTTGTTTTTAGCCCCGGTACTCTACAGAGACATGCCGGTGCAAATATTTATAAGAATATTCTTGAAATATGCGATCTTATTGTGCTAAATAAGGAAGAAGCTATTGATTATTGCGGTGGTGACAACGAAGACATTAAAACACTATTAAGAAAGTTATTAGAGTTTGGTCCAAGCCGTGCGGTAATTACCGACGAAACGCGCGGGTCGTATGGCATCGATGAAAATGAAAATATCTATTTTTCTGATACTTGCAAATCTAACACTGTCGATAATACCGGCGCTGGAGACGGATACGCCGTAGCCCTAACGGTAGCGCTGGCGAAAGGCAAAACTTTGGCAGAAGCAATGGCGTGGGGAAGCGCCAATGCAGCGTCAGTTGTTGAACATATCGGGCCACAACAGGGTTTATTAAGCTTGCCTCGACTGATGAAGCTAGTAGAGAGATGTAAAATAAATGTTAACGAATTATGAAACCGATTATTGCAATAACAAGACCTATTAACGAATTTATCAAGCCACTCATTGAAAGTGACAAATATGATATTCGTGTTTTTAAAGAAAATAGACCGCCACAAAAGAATGAATTAATAAAACTCGTAGAAGGTGTCGATGTTATTATTTCACTACTGACAGATAAAATTGATGGTGATGTAATAAACGCTGCCGGTACCAATTTAAAACTGGTCGCAAACTACGCAGTCGGGTTTGATAATATCGATATTAAAACTGCCACAAACAAAGGAATTGCAGTTACCAACACTCCCGATGCCTCAAGTCAGGCAGTTGCCGAACATACGATGGCGCTGATTCTAGCTACGGCAAAGAGGATAGTTGAAAGCGATGAATACTTCCGCTCTGGAAAGTTTAAATTCTGGGACCCAAAACTTTTCCTTGGCGTCCAGCTCGGTGGCAAAACACTTGGAATTATTGGCTGTGGCAGAATCGGAAATTTAGTTGCGCAATATTGCTATCACGGCCTGGGTATGAAAATTCTTTATAATGATATTTGTAAAAATCACGACCTTGAAAGGTTGACGCACGCATATCAAACATCACTAGTAAAACTACTGGAAATGTCTGATATAATTTCGTTGCACGTTCCACTACTACCATCGACACGCCATATGATAGGAAAAGAAGAATTTGCAAAGATGAAAAAAAACGCAATCCTTATCAATACCGCTCGCGGAGCAATTGTTGACGAGAAAGCACTGATCAGTGCACTAAAAAATAAAATTATTTTTGGTGCTGGCATCGATGTCGTTGAAGATGAATCAAAACTAAACCCGAAGTTTAAAAGTCTTGAAAATATAATAATTACACCACATATTGCATCCGCGACTACAGAGGCAAGGGCGGAAATGGGGAAAATGGTTGTTCAAAATGTAGAAGCGGTTTTGGAAAACAAGGTCCCACTAGGACTGGTTAATATCGAGTTAAGATCAATATTTCAGGAGGAAATGTGATAAATATTGCTATTAATGGATTCGGTCGCATCGGAAGAGCAGTTTTTAAAATCGCCTTCGTAAGCCCAGAAATCAATGTTGTAGCGATAAACGACTTAATAGATGCAAAAACGCTTGCGCACCTTCTGCGCTACGACACAATTTACGGACCATATAAATATAAGGTTGATGCGACCGATTCGTCTCTGGAAGTCAACGGCAAAACAATCAAAGTCTATAACGAAAAAGACCCTAAAAATTTGCCATGGGGAAAAGACAATATCGATGTCGTTATTGAATCTACTGGTGTTTTCACATCAGAAGATGGCGCTAACCTACATATTAATGCCGGAGCCAAAAAAGTGATTTTATCAGCCCCCGCCAAAAAGGGTAATGTACCAACAATTATCCTTGGCGTTAACGAACAAAACTATACCGGGCAGAAAAGCATATCCAATGCCTCATGCACAACAAATTGTATCGCACCTATTGTCTCCATACTTAGTAGCAAATTCGGTATTAAAAAAGCAATAATGACAACTATCCATGCCTACACATCGGACCAAAGGCTCCACGATACCGCCCATAAAGATTTGCGTCGCGCCCGTGCCGCCGGTGCCAATATCGTTCCCACAACCACTGGTGCTGCCATAGCCGCCACTGAAGCAGTACCAGCAATTAAGGACAAGTTCGACGGACTAGCTATAAGAGTCCCCGTTATAATAGGGTCACTTTCTGATGTTGTGGTTCTTCTTGAAAAAAAGACAACCGCCGAAGAAATAAATAATGTTTTCATTTCATCCTCAAAGTTACTACCGACCCGATTGTTTCGAGCGATATTATAGGCGACCCGCACTCGACAATAATCGATTTATCATTGACAAAAGTCATTGACGGTGATTTCGTTAAAGTTGTAGCGTGGTATGATAACGAATGGGGATATAGTAACAGGATGGTCGAAACTGCAATTTTAATCGGCAAGGAAAATAAATAATGGTTTATGACACAATAATCGTCGGTGCCGGTCCCGCCGGGCTGACGGCGGCTGTTTATACTGGTCGCAACAGAACTAAAACACTTTTACTGTCTTCCAATCTTGGCGGGCAAACAGCAATCTCCGGAGAGGTTGCAAATTATCCCGGGTTTAAAATGATTAGTGGCACAGAATTATCGCAGTTGATGCTCGACCAGGTTAAATTGCAAGATTCTGTTGATGTCAAAATTGGACCCGAATACACACTCGCAAGTCTTTCTCGCAACAAAGACATTTATTGCATAACAACTCTTAAGGGTGAAAAATTTTACAGTCTGACGGTGATTATCACTACCGGAAAAGACCCGAAAAAATTAAACATACCCGGCGAAAAAGAATTTGAGGGTAGAGGAGTGAGTTTTTGCGCAACCTGCGACGCGCCATTCTTCAAAGATAAAACCGTCGTTGTCGTCGGCGGGGGATATTCAGCGACCGAAGCGGCCTATATGCTAGACAAATACGCTTCGAAAATTTTTGTGCTTATGATTGGCGATAAATTGAATGGGGAAGTGGTAACACTTGAAAAACTGAAACAATCAAAAAAAATTACCATAGTTCCATTTGCCCACACAACAAAAATTATTAATGATGGGCAAAGAGTAACGGCAATAGAGTACAAAAACAGCAAAACAGGGGATAGTGCACAAATTAAAATTGATGGTGTATTTGTCGAAATTGGTTCAATCCCTAATACAAAACACTTTGGCAATTTAGTTAAACTAAACCAATGGAATGAAATAGATATCGATAGAAAAAATTCAACAAAAATGCCCGGGCTGTTCGCAGCCGGAGATGTAACAAGTGTTTGGGGAAAACAAATTGTTATTGCTGCCGGCGAAGGAGCAAAATCAGCCATGGCGGTGGGGGAATATTTATCTTCACACAAAGGCGGAATAAATGATTAAAAAACCCATCTGGGCGCTCGTTGCGGTATTGATAATTACTATTTTAGCCGGATTTATTGTTTGGCCATCGGGCTTGGAAATATCCGGCAGAGAAACTATGAAGCTGGGACTTGACCTAAAGGGTGGAGTGCAATTAATTTATGCGCTTGATACCAGTGGCACAAGCGTCGATGAAGAAACTGCAAAACAAGGCGTTATCGATGTAATTGAAATGAGAATTAATACACTAGGTGTATCCGAACCGATTATTCAAGGTACAGAGGTCGGCGGGAAACCGGGAGTTATCGTCGAACTGCCGGGCGTATCGGATACCGCAAAAGCCAAAGAGCTTATTGGGCAAACTGCACAACTAGTCTTCAAGCAGTTGGATGAATCTGGACAATTCGTAGCAACCGAACTGACAGGTGCGTATCTAAAAAAAGCCAATGCAACTTACGACCAATCAAGTAGTTCGAGCAGTGGCTTCCAAAGCGCAAGTCCAGTGGTTGAGCTGGAGTTCACAGCAGATGGCGCAACAATGTTTAAAGAGATAACCGCCAACAACCTGCAAAAACAGGTAGCCATTGAGCTTGATGGACAGATACTTAGCGCGCCAACCGTCCAGACGACAATCGAAAATGGACAAGCAATTATCACCGGAATTGAGTCGATTCAGGAAGCAAAAGATTTGGCGTTGTTATTAAATGCCGGTGCCTTGCCGGTGCCAATCACACTTGAAAGCGAAAATCAAATTGGGGCAACATTGGGTTATGAATCGATACAGTCAAGCATTATAGCTGGACTTCTTGGTATTATTTTGATTTGTCTTTTTATGGGAATATATTACAAGAAAGCCGGACTTTTAGCTATTGTCGCCCTTGGCATATATGGAATAATTTCTTTGGCAATATTTAAATTATTACCAGTTACACTAACACTGGCGGGGCTGGCCGGTTTTATATTTTCCATGGGGGCAGCAGTTGATGCTAATGTCCTCGTTTTTGAAAGATTGAAAGAAGAAATTAATAATGGCAAGGCAATAGGCATAGCCATTGAAGACAGTTTTAAGCGAAGCTGGTCTAGCATTTGGCCAAGCAATGTAGCAAGTTTGATTACCGCAACGATATTATATTATGGGACAACAGGCATGATTCGCGGATTTGCTATTACTCTGGCCATTGGAATACTTGTCAGTATGTTCACCGCAATTACCGTTACAAGAACACTAATGAGAATATGGGGTCAAAATATTAAGAAGGTGACAATATGAACATAATTAAAAAACGTGTTATTTGGTATATCTTTTCAGCTGTACTGATAGCATACAGTATTGTAGCGATGGTAATCTGGGGGCTGAACCCCGGAGCTGATTTTACCGGTGGAACACTGATTGAGGTAGGTTTTAACACATATGTTCCATCGAGTGATGTGCGTGAATCATTAAAAGATTTAGGCCTCCAGAGTCTTTCTGTGTCCAATACTGGAAATAACTCCGTATCAATAAAAACAACAACTCTTGAAAGAGGGGAGATAGACGAAATTTTATCGACTCTAAAAACCAATCTGTCAGCAGCACCGAGTCTTGGTGTCACCAGCGTAGAAGAGAAACAGGTACAAGTAATAGGACCAACACTGGGTAGCGACATGACAAAGCGCGCAATTAAAGCGGTCTGTATCGCAGTAGTAGCGATTGTACTGTATATTGCGTGGTCGTTTAGAAAGGTCCAGAGACCGTTTTCATCATGGAGTATGAGTACGGCAACGATTATCGCGCTAGCTCATGATATTGTTGTAGTTATTGGATTTGTCTGTACCATTAATCATTTTTACGGATATGAGGCTGATGGATATTTATTAGTAGCCTTGCTTACAATTCTTGGATTTTCCGTTCATGATACAATTGTTGTTTTTGATAGGATTCGCGAGAACTTGTTAAGAACTGCCTCTAATGTTCCTGTCGAAAAGACGATCGAGGAAAGCATCAACCAGACTTTAGCACGATCTCTAAACACGTCGCTGACAGCTATTCTAGTATTATTGGCACTGGCCACCATTGGTGGGGGAGCGATACGTCCTTTTGCTCTAACACTGCTAGCTGGAATTGCGGTTGGCACATATTCATCGATATTTCTAGCATCACCAATTTTAGTGACATGGACAAATATTCGCCAAAAGTTCTCAAAGAAAAATAAAGACTAGAG
>CAZPNA010000006.1:9046-12411 GCA_964588135.1 uncultured Candidatus Saccharibacteria bacterium
AAATCCCCGCTCTTGTTTATTGTTCGAACGTATACGTGAGAACCATTAGTTCTCGGCGATTACTCCTCGAACAGTAATAGATGTTGTTTTTTATGTTCTCGCATATTAATGCTCGAACGATATTATTGATAACATGTGTATTATTATATGGTTTATAGCGTCCAGAATACGTTCTAAGCGATTTTTATGTTCAAGACGACTCGTACTTCGTTCACTACGGTGAATTTGGTTGGATAATATTTATATTTTATAGTCATTTCCATATTTTAAACTGACGGGATTTCTCCTCGACATACTCGTCGAAATGACGAAGGTTATGAAGTAGGGGAGTAATGAGGGTTTTTATGATTATATATCCGCAACTAATGTCTGTTAGTTTATTGGCATACAATATCTGTAATTCTTAATTTGCAAAATAATGCAATAATTATTGAATTAAATAGGGTCTATATATTAATATGCGTGATATTTGGGTAGATTTAACGATACATTTATTGACCTATTTCCAGACTATTTACGATTTATAATACTATCATTATGCTATCGACCACACACAGTGTCACATAGGATACATGCTGAATTTGAAGATCTAAGATGTCGCATAAGTATGATTGTGCGACTATGGTTTTGTATCTGTTTATGAGGCTAGGGATCTGGTATGTTTAGTATCAAAGCTAATAATATTTAAATCTAATTAGGCAGATAATTAGTGCATTTATTGTTAGGTAATGTCATCAAAGTATACGAGCGTATTATAGCTTACACAGTACCCCGATGATTAACGTCAATAATATTCGATTATTAATTCCATAAATATTAGGCATCTAAAAAAAGTTACCACTCCCCCGCTCTATCAAGAATCTGCATAGGTCAAATAGCATATCAAAATTAAGGGATCCCTCCGCTACGTGATTACACTTCGGTCGGGATGACAAACTATCGTATTCTTAATTTTTAATTACTAATTCCGTAGTACCATTTATCGTTATCGGAATCGATAATCTTTTTGTATTCTCGTCCGCCCAGATCGGTAATATTTAATGACTTTTTCATTTCTTTTTCTTTTTGCTTGATAAAATCAACCGCGCTTGATGCTGTTGTGTTAAATTCTGCGGCTCGTGATATTTCAGTTTCAACTTCATCAATTGGTCTACCATATTTGTTTTGTGATTCTTCGACTACTTTTTCGTATAAGCCCTCCGGCTCGCTTGCCGGCGGTAGAGTTCTAGCCGAAAATGGCGTAGTAGTAACACCGTCTATCGCCATTTTCAAATATATATGATAATTATCCAAATTCACTAAATCATTGGCAGTAAATACTGGTTCAAATTCCTGTTCCAATCCTGCGCCCGACTCTGTCCCCTGCCCCGATGCGTCCCCTGCCCCGACCCTGAATGATATTAATGTGCCCACATTACCAAATACGGCATTAGCTACTGTTTCCGGCATTTGCGCGATATATTGGTTAGTTAAAATTAGATTTAATTTGTATTTTCTAGCCTCCGATAAAATTACCGCAAATGAATCTGTCGCAAAATTTTGAAATTCATCAACAAATAAATAAAATGGCACTCTTTGTTCGGGCGGTAAATTAGCCCGTGACATTGCGGCCAATTGCATTTTGGTTATCATCATCGAACCGAGTAACGCCGAATTATCCTCGCCAATTTTGCCGATTGACAAATCAAGCAACAATATCTTTCCGTTATTCATAATATCTTCAAGGTTGATACTGCTCTTTGGCTGACCGACAATATTGCGGATTGTGCTCGATGACAGAAATTGACCGACTTTATTTTGTATAGGAGCTATAGCTTCCGAACGAAATTTTTGGTCGTATTTTTCGTATTCATTAATAAAGAAATCGCGGATTACCGGATCTTGAATCTTTTCAATAACTCTTAATCGGTATGTCTGGTCGTTTAGCACTCGCAATATCCCCAACATTGTCGCGTCTGGATAATCCAGCAGTGCCAAAACCGTATTTCGCAGAATATATTCAAGTCTCGGACCCCAGCTCTCACCAAAAATCTTTTTGAAAATTCCAACAACTCCCGATGCAACAATGTTTTTCAAATCAGGGTCAACATTTTCAAGAATATTGAATGCTATTGGGAATTGTCTATCCGCAGGATTGAAGAATATTACATCCTTTATTCTATCCTCTGGCACAAAATTTAGAACCTTTTTAATTAAATCGCCGTGCGGATCAACTACTGCCACTCCCCTATTCTTGCGAATATCATCGATGATCATATTTTCAAGTAATGTTGATTTACCAGTTCCCGTTTTTCCAATAGCATACATGTGCAGACTTCTGTCCAGTTGTTTGATACCGAATTTCTCAAAATGTCCTCGAAAATTCGTCTCGCCAAATGACGTTACTTCTTTTTCATTTTCGGCCATATCTAATACTGGTAAATTCGTTGGCGGCTCGCCTTTTTTAGAACCCGCCCAAGTAACTCGCGGAGTTTCAACTGATGTATTAGGCAAATGGTAAAGCGATGCCAATTCTTCAATATTTAAAACGTAGCCTGATTTGAAGTATCTTTTCTTGATATTGTCTAAGATACTGGTTGATTTATCGATTGCGCCGGCATCAAGACTGTTCATATTGTTGGTGTTGAATTGCTTATAGGCGCCAACCGCCGAATGAAGTTTTCGCTCTGCTGATGCTTCATCGGGAGAAACTACGGCTATTCGCAATAAAGCTTCAAACCCTAGTTTGGTAATTTTTTCTTCTATTCCTTTTAGCGCGGCTTCTTCCGGCGCTGATAATGTTATGTCTTTTGGCTTCTCTTCGGCTGTAGTCGATGCACCAAATAGTGCAGTTCTTACAACATGGCTTGTTGCAGAAAGCAGTTTGCCGGTGATAACGTCTCTGAACTTCTCATCTGGATTCTTGCCTGATTTAATTAAATTTACATGCTCCACTCCCCTCTTCTGCCAATCGGGCGTTGCCGGCCTGACTAATAACTGAATCACAATATGCTCCTGTCCGGACGCTTCTGCCAAGACACCCGTGATACTTGCCAATGGGTCAACATCGAAATTCAAAAATGTTTTTATCGGAAAAACATCAGCTTTTGCCAGCGTCATCTCCGTTGAAGCGATATAGCTACCTTCGGTGGTAATATTATTGGTATAATCTTCAACCCTTTCAACTTCAACAACCGGATATTGAGCATACAGCTGGCCTTCTACAAAATTATAAAGATGCTCCGGAACAACAAAATAAAATTGGACAAAGCCATTGACTGCCGCAATTTCAAATGTAATCGTTTCCTGATAATCTAAGTTTTCCTGAAACACTCCATGTAGAGCGGCAAAAAAATGTTCCGCCGCCAGCGGCGTCTTGTCGTTGG
>CAZPNA010000007.1:0-3096 GCA_964588135.1 uncultured Candidatus Saccharibacteria bacterium
TAAATATTAATTCGTATCTTTTAGTATTTTCTGCCGTTGGAGCTTCTTTAGAATAATTAGTGCAATTAGAACAATTAGAATAATTTTATTTTCTTTTTCCCATCTCCTTTAGTGTCCATGTCAACTGTTCTTGAGTACTTTTGAGTTCGGATGGCATTTGACGCAGAACCGCGGCTATTTCATCTCGTTTATAGCCGAGCGATTCTAACGCTTCCACCAGTTCGCTTGAGCCATCAATATTACCAAGGTCGATATCTCCCACTCCACCAACTTTGTTTTTCAGTTCGACGATGATTTTTGCCGCCACTTTTTGTCCGATACCACTGACCGACTTGAACAAAGCGACATCACTTTGAGAAATTGCCGATATTATTCTATCGGGCGCGCTCGACGACATTATCGCCATCGCCGCTTTGGGACCAACACCGTTGACCGTTATCAAAAGTTCAAAAAGTTGCAATTCCGCCTCCCCTAGAAACCCGTAAAGTGATTGCTCGACCTCGCGAATGTGATGATGAGTATAGAGCGTGATATTATCACTATTAATTTTTGGCGCATCGCAAAAAACTTTGTAACCCACTCCGTGGACATCAAGGATAAGCCAAGAAGATGATCGATCTATTATTTGTCCAACTAATCGTGAAATCATAGTTTTATCTTAAATGTTAGATGTCAAATGTCAAAACCACATCTTGAAATGTGAAATATAGATAATTATCGTTCGAGGTGTAATCACCGAGAACTAAAAACCATCAGCACTGATCGAAATGGCAATAGTTCTCATCCCGATTACAGGATTCGAACGGTAGAGATTTAACATAAAAACATATGGTTTTGATATTTAACATTTGACATCTAACATTATTTTGAGCGAAAGTTCAAAGCCAGCTCTTTCGACCTTTCAACTTGCGGTTGGTCAAGCGGATTGATACCGCGCAAAAGCGCGCAGTAATACGCTACAAACTGCCAAAAAACCATATACTCGCCAATTGCTTCGGGAGTGATTTCGCCGAGCTCGATGTTGATATATGGAATCCCCTGTTCCTTAGCATCGCCCATGGTTCCTTTTGCTTCACAAAGGAGTGAGTGATGTAAGTCGGAGTTATTAAGATCGTCCACCGTCCCTCCGCGCAGAGTGATGTTCTTTATTTTTTCCGGCACTTCGATTTTTATTTTTTGATGAGATTTGGCGACTGTCACAAAAATCCCAACCATATTTTTCGGCCCACCGAAAAATCTTTGATTGGTGTGATGTTGGCTTTCCGGCGCCTCGGCGGCGATGATAGATAATCCCTTTCCTTCTTTTGCGTCACTTTCGTGAATTAACTGTGTGATAAGGTGGTTAAAGCCGATGAGGAATTTTGAATAAACCGGCAGAAAAACCTCATTGCGGCCGCCGCTTGTGTCACAATCATATAAAAACTTAGCCACGCGCCAAGCCGGTCCATCCATTTTAGTGTTTTTTTCCACCGCGGCGGCCGCTCCCTTTTCGATTCCGGCAATGTCGATGCCTAAAAGCCGCGCTGGCCCGTAGGCCACCGCCGTGCGGCCGGTAAACCGGCCGCCGATTGCCGGGTGCTCTATCTTCTCCCAGCCCATTTCCTGCGCATTAGCACTTAGCTTTCCCTCGCCGATTGATGTGATTACAAGAACAGGATAATTCTTAAAATACACGAGCGATTCGATAACACCAACAGTTGTTCCCGATTTGGAAATGGCAATAACTAAAGTGTCTTTTTGATGATACCGATTCATCACATCGTGCAGATAATCCGGTTCCATTGTCGAAACGATTTCCAGATTTTTTTTGGATTGATGAGCAAACGCGCCCCAGAAACCAACTAGTGATGATATCGACCCACCGTTACCGGTTACAATATAATTTTTATATTTCTCATACGGCTCGAACTGTTTTTTGATCTGCGTGATATCCGGCTTATAAGTCGCAAACTCCGCCCAGCCCCCGGGAAATTTATCCTTATGCGCTGCTCGTTCGCAATAATTCTCGATAGTTAGTTTCATTTATCTCTCCTTTATATGTCATCAGTATGTCATTGCGAGGGAGTATTCCGCCAACTGGCGGACACGGACGAAGCAATCTCGAGATTGCTTCGCTTCCTGATTGCTATCATGATCGCTCGCAATAACATTTCTTTTTGCTTTTGAGTTTTATTTTTGCCTTTTGCGCTTTTAGTTTTTACTTTTCAGGTCTTCGTAAATTTCTTTAAGTCCTTCATCCAGCGTTACAGTTGGTTTGAACCCAAGCTCTTTTTTAATTTTTTTAATGTCCGCCAATTGCTTGCGTACGTAACCTTCTTTGACGGGGTTGACGATTTCTTTGGGTTTGATGTTTTTGCCCATAACTTTGTTGATTTTATCAACAAGAATGTGGAGATTATAGGCCTTGTTGGTACCGATATTAAAGATGGTAGAGCCAAATTTTTTCTTGGTTTCAATAGCTAATGTGATAGCTTGCACTATATCTTTCACGTTCGTGAAATCACGTTGTTGCGAACCATCACCATAAAGAACCGGCGCTCTATCTTCAAAAACATCCCAACTAAATTGCGATGCCAGGTTGGCAAACTGCCCTTTATGCTTTTCGTTTAAGCCATAAACACTCATAAATCTAAAGCCGATAAGCTCCATTTCGGGAAATTGTTTTTTATAACAGTGAGCTGTATTTTCCATTGCATATTTTGTCACCGAATAGTAGTTTGGTGGCCAGACTTGCTGGTCTTCAGTCAGCGGCGTTGGGTTGTTACCGTAAATTGATGAAGTTGAAGCATAAAGCAATTTTCCAACTTTGTGCTTGCGACAATAATCGAGCACCGTCAAAAAGCCCATAACATTATTGTCGTAGGAATCCTTTAAATTTTCGATGAACATCGGCGCGCTACTGGCACCCGCGAGATGGACGACGTAATCGAATTTGATACCCGCGCGCTCGAGATCTTTTACGTTGCGCACATCACCCTTTACAAACTTTACTTTTTTATCCAGATTTTCTTTTTTGCCCAAATAAAGGTTGTCAAACGCTGTTACACTATAACCTTTTTTGACTAACGTATTACACAAATTACTGCCGATAAAACC
>CAZPNA010000007.1:3106-5979 GCA_964588135.1 uncultured Candidatus Saccharibacteria bacterium
AACTTTTTAAAATTAAACATTTTTTTAATAACGTTTAAAAAAATTAATGCCGATAAAACCAGCGCCCCCTGTAACTAATACTTTTTTCATGATAAAACTCCTGTTTGTATGTTGAATATTAAATGTTAGATGTTACCCCTCTCGAGTCTCCCCTTATTACAGAGGAGAAGTTTCATATTCACCCCTCTTGGCTTTCAGCCTGTCTCCCCTTGCAAAGGGGAGATGTTATTATGTTCACCCCTCTTTGTCTCCCCTTATTACAGGGGAGAAGTTTGAGATTTTCGGTCTCCAACTCCCCTCCGGTAATGGTTTTGATTTTTAGTCTCCAGCTCCCCTCCTTTATAAGGAGGGGTTAGGGGAGGTAATTATTTCTAATACACCTTCAAGATTATTATAAATTTCATCATTAGTAAAACGAATAATTCTAACACCAATCGATTTTAAATATTTATCTCTTTTAATATCTTTTTTCCGACTAGCATCATTTTGATAATGCGAATCCCCATCAAGCTCAATCGCTAGTCTTTTTTCCACGCAGTAGAAATCAACTATGTATTTCTCAATACCATATTGGCGCCTAAATTTGAGATTATCCAATTGCTTGCTTTTTATCCGCGACCAGAGCAAACGTTCGGCAAAAGGCATATTGCCTCTTAATTGTTTACGATATTCCTTAGTTTCATCTCGGTTATACAACTGAGTCAAATTTACCCCTCTTGGCTTTCAGCCTGTCTCCCCTTATAAAGGGGAGAGGCAATTAGGTATCCAATTTTTTAATATCGTCAAGCAACTCTTTCTTGCATTGCATCATAAACTTCTCATCCGGTTTTGTCTCGAGGTTGATTCGAATAACAGGTTCGGTGTTACTTCCGCGGACATTAAACCACCAGTCTTTAAACGTTACCGTCAATCCATCCAGTTTATCAACCTTACCAATTTTACCGTATTTCTGCTCCAAACCTTTCAAAACCCTAGCGCTATTATTCGACTCGACATTGATTTCCCCGGGGTTAGCATAATACCCTTTGAGCGGTTTTATAATTTCCGACAGCGACTCTTTCTGTCGAGACAAAAAGTTTACCAATTTCACGACCGGAAGTAAACCATCATCGAGCCCAAAACCGGAGGCGAACATAATATGTCCTGAAAGTTCTGCAGCCATAGTTCCGCCCTTGTTGATGAGTCCTTGTTTATAAAACGGGTTGCCGACGCGCGTTTTTACTGGTTTAGCACCCAGTTCTTTTAACTTATCGATGATGACATGAGAAAATCGCAGGTCGTAATAAACTCTTTTATCTTTGTTTTGCTTGAGTTCTTCTTCGGCAATTAAAGCGATAAAATAATCAGGTCTAACAACCTCACCCTTGTCGTCGATGAAAATTGCGCGGTCGGCATCGCCATCAAATGCCACGCCGAAATCGGCTTTTTCTTTTTTAACGGCCTTGATGATATCTTGGAGGTTTTTTGTCTCTGCTGGGTTAGCGGGGTGGTTTGGGTAAGTGCCATCAGGCTTAAAATACATTGCCTTGTATTTGATGGGCAATTTATCAAGTACCGGCTTGAAAAACCCACCCATTCCATTACCAGCATCAACAATGATCTTGAGTCCTGGTTTTGTGCCTTTTGCAAATTGCAGAATATGCTTGAAATAATCTTTTTTGATATCTTTTTTAATGACTTTCCCGGTCTTTTTAGCAGGTTTGATATTACCTGATAAAACCAGTTTTTTTATATCCTCAATACCATCGTCTTTAGAAAGTTGCAGAGCTTTTTTGCGCACGATTTTAAGCCCGTTGTACTCGGGCGGGTTATGGCTGGCAGAAATCATAATTCCGCCATCGTAACCGAATTTCGCCACTGTAAAATAAACCACCGGTGTCGGCACCATGCCGATATCTATGACATCAGCACCAGCATTGGTGATGCCTTTAACGAGCGAGCGATATAGTGATGGTGATGACAGGCGCATATCACGACCCACCACCACCTGTTTGGCTTTTAAGTATTTAACAACCGCGCCACCAACGGCCTCCACCGCCTCTTCATTTACCGCGTCAGGATATACCCCCCTGACATCGTACGACCTGAAAATTCCTTCATTGATCATAATAATCCTTATCGTCATCCCTCTTTGTCATTGCGAGCGCTCATGATGATAGTCAGGAAGCGAAGCAATCTCATATTTGGAGAGATTGCTTTATCGGCAATTACGCCTCCTCGCAATGACAATCTTAAAGAGTGTTATATTGTTTATTCTATTTTATGCTTGACAAAAGCGCAAGATTATGATATGGTTACCTGTTACGTTGTGCCAGGCACCTTGACATACAAACCTGTCTAACAGGTCAGCGGCACACGAACAGCTGTTTGAGCCAAGATGATTTATTCTTCTCTGCCGGGGAGACATGCAAAGAGAAGAGTTAGTCGTGGTTCTTGGTGAAAAACAGCAGCACGATATCCCAGGGAGGGATAAGCATGGCGTACGTAGTCGGCACGTTCGAGTTCAAGGACGGTGACGTTACCAGCTTCGACATGGAGGTCGTCAACGGGAACCGTCCCAAGGGCCCGCAGGACATTCCGGGTTGCGATCCGGAGGTACTGAAGGCGATGAAGGGCGCAACCCGCGCCCGCGTGGGTGCCGGTTGCGCTCTAGTCATCAAGGACATCACTCGGCTGGCATGGTCCAGCGACAGGGTGATGGGGAACCTTCGCAACAAGGTTCCCGAGCTCTTCGACACGAATGGCGAGCTCATAGCTCGCCAGGGTCTGGTTGGGTTGTGGCGCGACGGTGGCGCTGGCGGTACTTTCTGGTGCGCCGACGTCTGCGCCGGCGTCGCCGAGACCACCAACATCTTCGCGGCTGCGTTGCGCGA
>CAZPNA010000007.1:5995-11830 GCA_964588135.1 uncultured Candidatus Saccharibacteria bacterium
TGGTTGGGTCTTCATCGGGGACAACACATATACCTGGGTACACACGGCTGTTCCCTGTCGCAAAGAACGACTGGTACGGGGAGATGCAGGGTGCCCTCGATCACTCAGCGCAAGAGGAGTGGTCACGGTTGCTCGGTACGACCTACCGAGATCCGTACATCAATCTCTCCGGCTACAACATACCGGATTGCCGGCACGTTGTAGACTGCCACTGCACGGTTACTACCACTGAGCCAGAGTCGGGCTCAGTTGAAGTGGTGTTCCCAATATCTGTCGGCCTCCCTGAGGTTGATGGTGGCTGGTACATCCGCGATACCGAGCACATGGAGGTCAAAGGCGAGCACATTGCCCTCAACCGCCGGCCGGTGCTTATCGTCCCCATCGAGGGGCAAGCGCCGGTGCTACTGGGCTTCAGCCCTGACGGGCTCGACCCGCACGGCACCATCGCCCGTCTCGAGGGCAGCAACCTGGACATGCTCATCAACAGTAAGGTCCGCGCCGTCCTAGACGCCCTCGGCTGGCTCCCCAAGAGCTAGCCAGCACACTACAAGCACTAAATGCATAACAAAGGCCGCCGAGATTCCGATGAGGAACCGAGGCGGCCTTCTTCTTTTTATAAAATATAGGAAAGGGATCCCTCGAGTTCCTCGAGATGACAGCAATATGTCACCTTCTACCTTTCACCTTCTACTTTCTACTATCAAAGATACAGATGTTTGCCTTGGCTTTTAACCCTATCAAGCAGTGCTTTTATATCTTGTGCGCGGTCTTTGCTTACAACCAGCATAGCATCGGGCGAATCAACAATAATGACATCTTTAAGTCCAACCGTGGCGACCATTTTATCACGAGCATAAACAAGAATGTTAGTGCTTTCATGGTCGATGTGGTGACCTCTCGCCACCACCGGCGTACCGAACTGTCCGGACAGAACTTCCTGCAATGTTCCCCATGTCCCAACATCGCTCCAACCTAAATCGGCGGGGATAACAATCACTTTTCCCAATTTTTCCACCACCGAATACTCGATTTGTTCGTTTTCAAATTTTTCATAAATCGTTTTGATTTTTCCCTGATTACCGGCTTCTTTTTGCAATTCGATAATCTTTTTTAGTCCCTTCATAACCTGTGGCCGAGAATCATTAATCCACCCTATCATATCCTTGGCGCACCAGAAATAATAAGCCGCATTCCACAAATACTGCCAACTTTTGATGTATTTTTCGGCAGTTTTGAGGTCGGGTTTCTCAACAAAACTGTCAATTTCATAAGCTACTTTGCCATCAACCTTGCCGATTTCAGCACCCATCTTGATGTAGCCAAGTCCGGTATCGGGTTTATCTGGGTTGATTCCCACTGTCACCAGTTTGTGCGGATATTTCGTAACCGCCAAGTAGGCCGCCTTGAAAGTGCTGACGAATTCTTCATTATTAGTAACTACATGGTCACTGGCAACTGTAGCAATAATAGCATCGGGGTCCTTTGCCGTAATATGCAACGCCGCCAAGCCAAAAGCCGGCGATGTGTTGCGCTGAGCCGGTTCAAGAAAAATTCTATCCTCATCGACTTCCGGCAATTGTTCGAGAACAAGATTTTTATATTTTTCCGTTGTGGCGATGTAAATCTGTTCAGCTGGAAGTAGTTTTTTGACTCGAGCATACGTTTCTTGAATTAGCGTTTTATCGCTAACTAGTTTCTGAAACTGCTTGGGACTTGCTTGGCGACTCATCGGCCAAAGACGCGTCCCACTACCCCCTGCCATTATAACTGCATAATGATGAGAATTCATATGAACTCCAATTGATTAATGTACAATTTACAATGTACAATTGAATACCGTACTTAAATATAACCTATTCTACTTTTTCAAATTCTTGATAATAATAGTTAATATTTTACAGATTTCCCTACATTCTTCAAGGATATTGCGCATTTCGGCTTCACTTAACAAATGACTTTGACGTATTAATTCCAGCCAATATTCTGTCTCTTCTGCTTCATCGAGGGCAATATTTAATTTATGGATAAATGCTTTGCGTGTACTCGTTTTTTGTGCCTCTCGTACATTAGCTCCAATACTAGTTCCCGACCTCATCAATTGTCTGCTTAGCACCTGACCAATTGAATCTTTAGGCAACTGACCGACGATTTTAATTGTCAGTAGTGCAAATCTAAACGTTCTTTTAACAATATCTTTTTCGTTATAATCTGCCGGTTTTGCCATTATATTTTTAGATTATTCGTATTGTACATTGTATTTTCTTGGATTATTTTTGATTTGTATTTATTGCATATTGTACATTGTAAATTATTTAATTATCTCCCTATATACCCTCTCGTACCCATCTACCATTTTTTCGACGGTAAAATTCTTCTCGACGTGTTCGCGACATGCCTTGCGCATCGCTTGATACTGATCGTTTGGCATATTTAATACATTTTTCGTTGCGTTTTCCATTGCTTTTTCGTCTCCGGCTTTGACTACAATTCCGGTTTTACCATTTACTACCAGCTCGGGGGTTGCGCCTGAATTAAACCCGATAACCGGGGTGCCACAAGATTGAGACTCGATTGTAACAAAACCAAACGGCTCGCCTGTTACATTAGGCATCAACATAGCATATGCCTCGGCATATTGCCTAGGCATATCATCACTGGGAATATATTTTCTGTATTCCACCCAAGATTTGTCAATGTATGGTTTTATTTTTTGGTCGAAATACAGTTTATCTGCGTCAGAATCTCCTTTACTGCCAGAGATAATTATCTTTGCGCCCAAATTTTTCGCGATACGAAGAGCAATATCCGGTCGCTTAAATTCTATCAATCGCCCAGAAAATAATAATTTTTTCTCTTTAGGCATCGGGCCAAATGCAAACCTATCAACATCGATACCATGCGGTACAATACCGGCAATATTCATATACTTCTTATCAATTTGTGTTTTTGCGGCAACAATAATATGGCTGTTTTTTCTAAACTTCTTAAAGCGCATTTTATCGATGTTATCCACAAGGTCTCTATTTGGAATGCCGTGAAAAGTATATACGATTGGCGTTTCTACGGTGTCAGAAAAATACATCAATCGACGCAGGTCATGGGAGTGGATAATATCAAATTTACCAGCGCGAGCTTGAGTAAGAGCTTCGTGAATAAACATTAATTCATACTGAACATACATTTGCTCAAATTTCAGCCGATCTTCAAAACGCAATTTTGGATAGTCGTGGCTGATTGAATTGAGTCCCATGCTTTCGAGCTTGGCTGATGTTTTCGAATCAGCCGGTGCAAAAAGCGTTACCTCGTGTCCTTTATTAACGAGTCCTTCAACTATTGAATTAATTACAGTCCCTGGCGCCCAAATAATATCTTTATTCCCGGGAATCGGATTGTGCGGTGGCGAGATCATTGCAATACGCATTTTTTCTCCTTTGTATTAATTGTATATTACTAATTTTAAGATACAATAACAACAAAGGAGCGCTATGCCGAAAGCGTCATTTGTAATGCCAGTTAAGGATGGTGAAAAATTTATTGCTAAAACTATAGAGTCACTGCAAAAGCAGTCGATTGATGATATTGAAATAATTGTTGTTAACGACCATAGCACCGATAATACGGCAAAGATTGTTCAGGAAATATCAAAAAAAGACGAGCGTGTTATTTATTGCGATCTAACTACTGCTACCGGCGCTGCCGCTGGGAGAAATTCTGGAACAAAACTGGCGCGCGGCGAAATTATATTACCATCTGACGCCGACGACCCCAGCTATCTCGATCGCGCGAAAATTAGTATTGAAGAACTTAAAAATAATAATGCAGATATCTTTTATGGCAATTTAATGCGTAAATATGAGAACGGCAAACAAGAACTGCGTCATTTCCAGCCGTATGATGATAAGCTGTTACGCATTATCAATATTATTCCTAACACTGCATCAGCTTATAAAAAAGAGGTTTTTGATAAAATCGGCGGTTATGATAAATCGTTAAAAGTCGGTGAGGATTATGACTTTTGGCTCTCCGCCCAAGATAATGGTTTTAAATTCACAAGTTTAGACAAGCCAGTTACTTTCTACTCAATGCACGCTGGGCAGTTGACAGGAGCTAGTATCGACAAGGATAAGATACGGCAGCGTCAAAAATGGAATCGAATCGTAAGAAAAAAACATGATATTTTTAGTGCTGATCCTGAATATATTAAAATTTATGCCGAACCTAGTATAGTTGATTTTTACATCAACAAAAACTACGACATTTGGTTCGCCCCTGAATCCATATCTAATAAATAATTAAAGTTTCTTTTTTTTACCGGCAAGTTCTTTGTTTTCTCGATATTCTTCTTCGCTAACAAACGACGGTCGCTTTGTTGCGCGGTTGCGACGACTTCGTTCGTATGCAACTTCATAGTATTTAATCATTTTTCGTGTGATTACGCGCCAATCGTATTTTTCATGAGCATCTTCGCGAGCTTTTTTAGCAAATTTTTCACTAAGTTTTGGATTGTCAAGAAGCTTTCTTATTCCATCAACCAGCGCCGAGATACTTCTTGGTTTTACCAAGATACCATTCTTCATATTTTTAACAACCGTGGGGATTCCACCGATGTTACTCGCCACAACCGGCGTGCCTGAAGACATTGCCTCCAGCGCAGAAAGGGGGATGCCCTCACTAACAGTTGATGGCACTGCAAGAACATCAGCTCTGCGATATAATGCCGCCATTAAAGCGCGGTCGTTCGCTCCAAAATATCCGGTAAAAATTACGTTGCCGATATTTTTTTCATTAGCTAGTTTTTTCATAGCACCGATTTCTTCACCATCGCCCATTACAATAAATGTCGCATCCTTAACTTTTTGTGCGGCGCGTAGAAAAATATCAACTCCTTTTATGGAAGTAATTTTACCTGAATACAAAACTACTTTTTTGTCTTTAATATTATATTTTTTATCAATTATCGATGTGTCGCCCCGACTTGGAAATATTTTAGTATCGACACCGCAAGGGACAACTTTTGTTTTTCGAGCAAGTGAAACATGACCCCTGCCAAATACTTTAAGCAGGCGCTCACGCGTATTTTTTGATACAGCGGTAACAACATCGGCGCGGTTTAACGCATCTTGGGTTAGTGCGATGTATCGCTTATCTAGAATCGCGTTGATTACATCGGTATTGTGCGATGTCACAACGTAGTGAATTTGAAACGCCGCTTTAATAAAGTTGGCAATCCATGACAGGTTTGATGCGTGGTGGACGTGAATAACGTCCGGCTGAAATTTTTCAACCGCTTTTACAATAGCATCGGTAAACGCAGTTTGAACATCGTTAAGTTGGGCACCGGAAAGTTGCGAATAAAGCTTCGCATCGGGGTGCTCTGGATGACCGGTAAATGCCACCATAAATGGCAGATTAACGTTGTATATTTTGATGCTCTTAAGAGTTCTTTTTTCCGGAGCAACAATCGCCACTTCGTGTCCAGCCTTGACCAAAGATTCTGATAACTTGCGCGCGTAGGTACCGCTTCCGGAGCCATACATCGGAAAACATAGTAATTGCAGTATTTTCATTTTTTCCATTATACCTCCGTAGTTACCATTAACATTACAGGTTAGTACAGGGTAAGTCAATGATTAATCACTGGTATCTTCGCCACGCAGGTATTTTGCGGCTTTTTCGGGGCTGACAACATCAATGACCATACCGCTTCCAAGTTCGAAGCCACCGTAGTTGGCAAGCCTGGGGCCGATTTCCATATGCCAGCAGTAGTACGCGGTGTTGTCGGCGGAATTAGGCGCCCTGTAAATGAAAAATTAAAGGGGCGGGACAACAAACTAA
>CAZPNA010000007.1:11840-12209 GCA_964588135.1 uncultured Candidatus Saccharibacteria bacterium
ATCAAGCGTATCATCGAGCTTACCAAAAACACTTTTGCAAATTTTCGCCAGCGACACCGTTTCGACCGGCGTGATTTACTCGAATTTATCATGGTGCCGCTTGGGCAAAATCCATGTTTCAAACGGGAAGCGCGCCGCAAAAAACGTAAAGGCGAGAAAATCTTTATTTTCCGCCACCACTCTCGTTTTTTCTTTTTTCTCATGCTCGAGCAAATCGGCAAAAACGCTTACACCGTTATGTTCATAATACTTCTCGCTATTGTGCAATTCTTTCATCACCAAATTTGGCACTACTGTTGATGCAAAAATCTGGGCGTGCGGATGCCAAATACTGGCCGCCGCATCGGGTTTGTGGTTGTAAATCGGCAT
>CAZPNA010000008.1:0-7052 GCA_964588135.1 uncultured Candidatus Saccharibacteria bacterium
ATTCTTCATTTTTCATTCTAAATTATTAATTAATGTTTGATGTCAAACACATTTTTCAAAATACTCGGTGGTTGTGGCGGGACGGTTTGTTCCGGTTGTTGCTGATTGCCTACGGTGATTTTTGATGGAGTTACCCCTTGCACGCCGGGCGTCGCTTGATTCGTTTGGCCTTGTGACGTGGCACTAGTTGACCCTGTGTTGCCGGCCGATAATTCCAAACTGGTGGCGATGTCATTAAGCGACGCTTTTTTTTCTTGAGCGGTGGTCGATGCTTTCTGCTTAACCGGAGTTTTTATAACTACCATCGGCGTCTCGTACCCGCGGCTCCAGATTCTTCTTTTAGGACTAAATAAAAATTGAAAATAATTAACAATAAACTTTTCAAAAGGTCTATCATTTATTTTTATAAAAGTTAGCGCAAGGGCTAAAAATGCTACCGGCAGCGCAACTATTACGGTGTAGATGACGTTGTTTTCGTACGGTAAAAAAACTTGATAAATAGCATAAATCAACAACCCGCCACCCATTAAATAGGCGAATTGTTTCATTGTAAAAGGCCCGACGATTTTATCTTCTAAGTCGATGTTCTGTGGTACTTTATACTGCTGTGGCACTAGAAACCTCCTCCTTAAAAAGTCTGAGTCTCGCCCCTCGTAACTCGCACTGTTCGTAGAGGATGTAATCCCTTGAACAGTAAGAGTGTAGTGGGGTCTTCTAAGTCGATGTTCTGTGGTACTTTATACTGCTGTGGCACTAGAAACCTCCTCCTTAACACTCCTAACATTTTCCTTGTCAGGACAACAAGAAATCGTATCTAAAGAAATTATACCAAAAAAAGCACGGGTACGCGCAAAACACACTAATCACTCAAATAAGTCGCGAATTACACTCGAAAAATCACGCGAATAAGAAGGGTCAAATGCTGTTTGTCATTCTGAGCGAAGTCCTATTGGGACGTAGCGAAGAATCTGACGGATATCTGTCATCCCGATTGAGCCCAGTAAGGCGAACAGAGAGATCCCTTTCTCATTGCGATATTGGAATTTCTTTAGAATAATTAGGTCAATTAGAACAATTAGAAATTATGTCAATAGTACCCGGTTGGTTGTGGCGGATTATTATGAGTTTCTTCTTTATGATCTTTATCATCATCCTTCGCATCATCGCTTGGTTTGGGCACGTCTGCCGGTTCCGATGGCGCAACAGGTTGCTGAACTCGCAGATGTTGCGACTGGGCACTTTTATCAACAATTGCCTGTGTGTGCGATTCTCCCTTCGCCCCAAACTCCTGCTCCAACTCTTTGACTTCTTTTCCGATGCTATCAAGCTTTGATGATATTTCTTTATCGCGACCCTCAAGATCAGAGCGGATCTCGTTGAAGAAAGTTGATACTTCCTTATCGGTTTTGTCTAATTTTTCACGCGAACCCTCTGTTGCCTCGATAGTCGTGGCAATATCAAACAACACTTCTTTTGGAGTATCCTCTTGGTTGATGGCAGTAATCCAGTTTTGTTTTGTTGCATCATCAACCAATAAAATTTCTACTAAGTTAATCAATTTTGCTTTTTGATCTTGTGGAATTTTCATGCCACTCCTTTTTGGGCTCTAAGCCCGACGCCGTTTTCCAGCCCCAAAAACCACATAAAGAATTTTTCAATCGCCGACCGCTTTCCTTGCATGCTGCGTGGCAATTCTTTTGATGAACCGGCAGTACCAAACATACCATCAATTCTACTATCATACTGGGTCATATAAGCATCTGTATTATCTGCCGAAAAACCGCTACCTCCGGAGATTTCGGGAATGCCTTTATTGATTCCCGCTTCAACGTTTTCTTCAAGCTCGACATCTAGGGCGCCGGCAAGAACCTTCAGCGAGTTGCCGTATTCTTTCAGCAAGGCCTCTTGCAGGTTTATCAGCCCGGCTAATTCTTCTATTTCCGGAGCAAGTTTGGTTTTTAATCGTTCAAGCCGTTTTTCGAGGTCAGGGCGTTGTTCGGCAAGTATTGAAAGTTTGCCGATATTAGCTTCGATTTTAGCGCTTCTTTGTCTGTAAACTGCTAAATTGTTTTGTGTTACTTTTAGCGCTTCTTTAAGGTGAACCATTTCTCTTTCCATACGCCACTTTGACCAGCGCTCATCAATTTTTTCGAAAATGTTGATGCTGCCAGCTTCGCGGGCGGTGCCAAGTTCAAGGTAAGGGGTTATGTGGTCCCTGATAAAGTTTTCGGTTCTTTCTCGAGCCTTCTGTGTCGCTTGATTAATTCTCTCCTGTTTTCTCGACAACTTTTCCGACCCCTCCGGTATCTCCGGCGTTTGCCCAATTTTTATTTCCGAAGTATCCTCTGGTTTCTGTTCAACAAGAATTTTCACCGGCTCTTGGCTGGGTGCTTGCTCTGCTTTATCTGCCTCGCTTTTGTCTGGTTCTCTCTGGAACATCCTTGGAAGGTCACGAAGATAATTTACAGTATCGCGTGCCGTTGTTTGCATTTTTGCTCGGTCGCCGCTTGGTATTTTCTCCAAGTCATCAACAGAATAATCAGTCTTGTAATACTCGCTGATATTTTTTATCCATTCTTTTTCTGCATCGGTGATTGCTTGCCCTTCGGGTGGTTGAGAGAGTAGAGCCTTATCGTATTCCCTTAATGCGCTATAAACATCTTGAAATGAATTTTGCAGATCCTGTGCAGATACTACTTTTGATTCCTCTGGTTTTTTTTATGTGGGTTCTTCTTGGGGCTCTTCTGTCTCTGCCACAGTCATTTTTTCTTTGAGACCCTCAAAAGGCTTGATTTTTACATCCTCGCCAGCTTCAGCAACGACATTGTTTTGGTCGAATTCCGGTTTTTGTTCAGTGGCATTGTTTTGCGCAAGATAATTTTTCGCATTTGTAAGGAATTGTTCAGTGGTAGATGATATCTGTTCAAGCTCATTAATATCAATTTGTTCTGCTGGTTGAGTAATAATGCTATGTGTACTATCGAGATGCTGGGTTAGTCCATTTAAATAATCTTCCCATTCTTTGGATGCACCTTTTTGACCCAATTCTTTTAACTGACTATAAAGCCCACCTTCAAACTCTGCGTATTGTTCGCGCAGTTTGTTTTGGAGAGCTCTTATTCGTTCAACTTCAACACCTGCACCAGGTTCCATTTCTGGGTTTCCGCCCATTTCCACTCCTTTGATGCGATTTGGATAAACAAGACATTTTTATTATACCAAATATAAAAAAACCCGCTCGCGCAAAGTTCGCGCGAGCGGGCGGAGGGGTAAGTGCATGGGTCTAGCAAGAAGGTGGTGGATCATCCGTCCATGGCTCTGGTTGGTCTTCGGTGGGTTCCTGCGAAAGAAGGGGCTTGAGCTCCATGTTGGAGATCTTGAACTTGATCGCTCTAATCTGGAGCTCGTGGCGGACGGTGAACCATCCGCCAGACAGTGCTATCAGTAGAATCACTAGGATGGGCCACCACGCCCAGAGCGGTAGGCCGGCAACCGGCGCGTTGATTGCTCTCAGCGATCGTTGGAGAGCACCAATCTGGTTGGTGTGCCCCGCGACCGTAGTTTCGAGTGTAGCGACGCGACCCTCGAGATCATCGACCAAACTTGTGTCGATGCTCGAAGAAGGGTCACATTGGGCAAGCGCCTCGTGTTCGGTGATGACGCGCAGGATCTCCTTGTCGATCCACTCGCATCCATCGACCGTCACAAGTTGGAGTTCTTCCTCGTAAGGAGGGTTATTGCGAAGTGCAGCGACGAGGTTCTTCTTCGCCTCGTAAACCTCGTCCCTGACTTCCCCCTCGAGTGTGTCGGTGCTTGCTTGTGTTGATATGGCAGGTGTCGTTGCGACGTTAGGTGTGACTACCGATGTGCCACGCGATACGTTCCGTCGTGATGGTGCCGGCTGTTGCCTGGGTGTCGGTGTAGATTGCCGCTGCGCTGGTGTGATAGTGCCCTGGGGCGTCGAAGTAACGGGACACTCAATTGCTCTACCGCCGCTACGGACCTCTTGAGCGGACTGATCCATGCTGATCCAGTAGCCATCTTGTGCCCAGTGCCTCCACCTGTTGAAGCCGGGCTGGGACATGAACCGGGTTCGCCAGCTAAACGCTTGCTGGCCGGTGAAGTCCCGATGTCGAGTTGCCGGATCTGGACGCCACGACCGAGGTCGGTTCTTGGCGTTGTCTTCCCATTGCGTGACCGCGTCTTCGCGAGTTTCTCCTGGACCGACCGGCGGGACGATCGTTGCAATGGAGTCAGTGTCCGTTCCCGGTCGCGGTTCGGAGAACCTGGGCGCGTCCTCGATTTCGATGTTGATGTCAACTTCTACATCATCATCGATGCGTGGCCTTATCGGCGAAAAGCCTTGGGTCCCAAGGTCGGTATTGAGTTCGACCTCGAGACCGCGGTCGTCTTGGGCGGTGGCTCTGGCGCCAATCGGCACCGAAACCACGAGACCAAGAGCGAGAACTGTCGCGATAAGCGCCAACTGCATAAACCTCTTGGTCACTTCAACCATCTCCTTCGCTACTCTAGCGGCCGATGACCGCTTAACATCCTGTCTTTTCACCCCGTAAGGGGTGGTCCTGTTTGGTAAAGATCATACCCTGGAGTATTATCCCCTCACGACTTATTACAGCTCCAGAGTAACATCGTATTATGACACAGTTTACCGTTTATGTCAATATTTTTCAGATCAAATTTTCAACCTATAAAATTTATAATTTTAACGTCAAGCAGTTTTGCTCTTGCTAACTGCTAATTATAAATAAATCGCCTCTCTATATCGCGATCGCGATATAGAGAGGCGATTTAACTGGTTCAAAAAGTGCCTTTAAAAAAATGGTGTAAAATAATAGTCAATAGTGGGTGTAGTGGGTTCTATCAATTATTAAAAATATAAGAAAGGGGAAGATATGTCGGTGAGGAGACAAAAGAAAAGCGAAAAAATCCTTAGGCTTATCGACGGGGTAATCGACGAGGCTGGAGTTTATTGTAACTATGGCAGACTTCGTCGCAGGTTGCACGGCAGTTGGGATTATAAAACTAATTTTTCCAAGGCGGTTGATAATTTGAAGAGATACGGCTATTTGGAGGTGGTTGAAATTGAAAATAATAAAAGTGTACGACTTACAGATAAGGGGAGATTTAAGATATGGAAACCGCGTATCGATAAAACGTGGGATGGGAGATTTCGGTTGATTGGATTTGATATTTCTGAAAAAAGAAAAAAGACGAGAGACAGTCTTCGTAGTGCGCTGCGAAGTATGGGATTTAAACAGATGCAAAAAAGTCTGTGGATTTGCCCTTATGACGTGTCGGATGCCGTTGAGGAAGTAATGGATATTTTGCATTTGCACGAAGAAATCGACTATTTTATTGCCGATGCAATTACCAACAAACAAAGATATATTAATATGTTCGATTTGAACCAGGAAAAGTAACTCTGTATGTCGCGATCCCCACTTCGCTCTTACTGCAAAAGGGACAACGTCCTCTACTTGCAGTGCGAGCTACGAGTGGCACGGCGCGAAATACAGAGGCGAATTTAGGGAGATCAAAGATTGAATAAATCACGGGTATTATTAGATAAAAAAAATCACCTAGCTTCTGTGGTGGAAGCGAGGTGATTAATGTAAGCGTGAATGTTATTCATTCTCCATTTCTTCGGCAGACATGACGTTTTCCTCTATTAGATCGCAAAAACGAGCAAGATCAATGTTATCCCAATTCACTTTAGCTCCATCGGCAAGATTGATGAATTTTGATCCAGCTTGAATCCTTCTTGGGCTGACAGGATTCCCGTATTTGTCGGTACCGGTATATTTTGTGTCGACAGATAGATTCAGAACCATTGTTATTGGCTTGGGATTGGTCTTGAGCGTTTCTTTCATTTGACAACAAATACCCCAAAACATCAGAGGAGTGGTTGTGTCAATAAACTGGGAGTGTTTACTGCAAATACCCGATTGCCACTCGAGGGTTTCGTCACCTTGTTTTTCTGTATTGCAGCGAACTATTGCATCAACTACAACAAGCCATTGATCGTCACGAGTAATCCTGATGTTACCAAATGATAGTGGGGTTTCGTACTGCGAAGTTTGGTGATTGAAAAACAAATAGTTTGGATAATAACTCCCCCCAAAATATTCACGAGGCGAAGATTTTTCGTAAACACTTTTACAGTGCTCATTAAGGTAATTACCAATCTTCTTTTCGAGTTCGGGGTAACGTTGCGGTTCGTTCAATACTTTTGCATTGTTAGTGACCGGGCCTGATGATGAGTGGATCTTTGGTCTTGAGTTCAATTGGGTCTTGGTGGTACAACCAGCGACTAGACAGATCGTGACGAGCGGGAGAAGTGCAGTAACGGCAGACGTGCGAGGTCTCATCATGTCCCTCCTACCGGCCTTCCCATCTATAAAGACGGGACCTATTTGGTAAAGATCATAATCTGGGCTTACTAATGCAATCCCAGATTAATGTTACATATTGGCATTATTGATGGCTGTTGTCAATATGTTCGATTTGAACCAGGAAAAGTGACTCTGTATGTCGCGATCCCCACTTCGCTCTTACTGTAAAAGGGACTACGTCCTTTACTTACAGTGCGAGCTACGAGGGGCACAGCGCGATACAGAGAGGTGAATAGAAAAATTCTTGCGTTTCCTATTGACAAAAAGACTGTTTTGTTATATGATTATTTGCTAGCTATCCGTTGGGGCGATAACTAACGTCGCGGACGGTGTGTACATATACAAGAAGGTGGTGGTCGCTTTGTGCGACTGATAGTCGACGGAAGTAATGTCATCCTCTATCAAATCCTACTAGCAGAGTTGGGCATCGATGAAAACGATAGCCGACGCTGGTGGATGGGGTGGCACTGGCTTAACAAGCACCTAATCCATATCGTAGATGCTATCGAGAAGGTGTCGATAGTTTACGATTCCGAAGATCCTCGCTACGAGGAGAAGGGAAGGCATCCGTATAGGAACGTTTCTACGAGGTTTGTGAAGGACGCGGATGCGAAGATTGTGGTTTCGGTCCGCAAGCTC
>CAZPNA010000008.1:7062-11747 GCA_964588135.1 uncultured Candidatus Saccharibacteria bacterium
AAGCTCGTGAAAGCGGGTAATGAAGTTTGTGTTGTCACTGACGACCAAGAACTTCAGACCCGCTGTGCTTTGGCAGGGGCGGAAATCCTACCGTCCCGAAGTTTCATTGAACTTCTAGTCGAG
This sequence comes from uncultured Candidatus Saccharibacteria bacterium, assembly GCA_964588135.1. GTDB lineage: Bacteria > Patescibacteriota > UBA1384 > UBA1384 > UBA1384 > CAZPNA01. The sequence continues at coordinate 7,186 of CAZPNA010000008.1, forward strand.
CTCGAGCGCCTTGCGCATCCGGTTTCGACAGAAGAGGTAGTCGGAAAGTTGAGGGGTATGACAACAATGGAAGAACAGGGTGTTATCACGATTGACTGGTGCAAAGAGAACTGTGGCTCCGGTCATACGAATGAAGGCAAAGGCGTGTTCATACTTGGGAGAGAGATCAGTGCCATGCTTGAGATGGCCGAACTAACTCTTCCCCATGAACTTGTAGGGTACGAATTCGCAGTTCTGCTTTGTGACAATACGAACAAAGACCACCTCGAAGTTACCCCGTTTATGGTAAAGGATAAAGGGGTAGAGGGGGTAGTGTCTGTGCCGGACGAACCGGCGACGAGTGGTCGCGCCTACGCGAGCATCGGCAACGGTGGTAGCTCTCCGAGAACCGATGGCTATTCGAAGCGAGTAACCCTCGGGAATCTCGGGCGGTTCGGTACTCTAGCGCCCCGCCAGAGCCAGGGTATGAGTGTGTATCTGGTCAAGCCAACGGATGACAACACGCTTACCCCAGGTGAGACGGGGTATATCGAGGCACGAGTCTATCACCCCGAGGTCGAGATGACTCCCGAGCAACAAGCGCTCGCCGATCAGCGGCGCTCTCTATTGTCGGACAGCCGCCTCGTGACCAGCGAAGCGACGAAACAGTTTCTCCGAGCACAAATAGCAGATCTCGATGCCAAGCTGGTCGGCATTCGAGAGTCTGAATTCGGGCTGACTAGTCGCCCGGCTCTGGTCACGTTCTTCAGCAAAGACCCTAGCGGCGGATTTCCATACCTTGAGATTCGACCGCTGGAGATCGATGATGCCCAAGCCACGGAACTACCGGTGCTTAACGTTGTACCGGTTGGCTGTGGCAGTAGTTTTCGGGCGTATGCGATATCTGGAACGTGGCTTTTCAATAGCTACTTCGGGAAGCCGAAGATCGGCCAGGGCGCCTATCTCGCTACCGTCAACAGCAAGAAAGGTGGATGTATTTTCGTAGATGGTGTTGAGGTGATTGGGGCGTCGTCGCCTTGTCTTGCCAAGATAAGGATAGCGCCCGATGGGACGCCTTCTGCGAGGTTCTTTCAGGAAGTTCTGGAAGGCGAAGGGGATGAAGCCAACCCTTTCAGCGAGGAGTGCGAGGAAGACGTTGGCGCAAAGTAGGGCGGCGGCGGAGGCCACGGCGAGATGGTCAGGTTGTCACTATATGGGTACGCAGTGACGACTGACCAAGTTTCACAAGTACAATGTAATACGCGCCCCGCGGAGCAATCCGCGGGGCGCTCTTTTGTGTAATAAATTTGAAGAAAGGGATTCCTCCAGCAAGGTCGGAATGACAACATTGTAGAAGGTAGAAAGTATAAGGTAGAAAGTCAAACGTAATCCACCCCTCTGGATTTGATTACAAATCCGTCTCCCCTTATAAAGGGGAGAAGCTGGATTCAACCTTCTACTTTTCACTTTCTACTTTCTACTGTTGCTATTGACGAGCCAATCAAAGAATTTTTCAAGGGCGGATTTGGGGCGAGCGCCACCGGCTTTTGCATCAAAACCGACCGAAGCCGGCGGTCTTGCCAAGACGCCACTTAAATCATCGTACTCATCAAAAAAATCATAATCATAATCTTCAAGTAATACTTCGGTGGTGCGTTTATCAAACTCCCAATTTTCCTTATCATCAATTCCTTTTTTGATGGCATTAAACATCATTATTTCCGATTCAAAATGGAGGTCGTTATCTTTCATCAACGCTGGGTCAACATTGCCAAAACGCAGGGCGGCGTAACTTTCTAGCGTGCCATCACTTTCAAAAAAATTGGCGATGCGCTCGGCGAGAATTTCATCTACAAGATCAGTGCGCCTCTGTGTATTATCAGCATCATCTTTCAACTTCATCAATTCCCTATGCAGGTGACTTCCTTCGCCACGATGTTCTCTTTTTGCCGCTTCTTCGGGGTGGCGTATCATTTCAACGACCATCCGCAAGTGCGGTGGCAGGTTTGTCGCATCCGCTTCCGGATTTTTTACTGTTTTCTGTAGTTGGGTTATATCCTCACCGAAAATATATGCGCTGATGATATGTCCAATTTCATGCTTGACGATGTGTTCGCGACCGACGTTTTTGCTGTCAAAATAATTTTCGTAAAAAGTGAGGCGCGGTTTGTTGTCGCGGGAGCCAACGCTGGCAACGGCATGGCTGATTCTTTCGGGTGGTTTATCGATAAAACGGATCCCTCCGGAGATCAATCGGTTGATGTTACTAGCCGATAAAATTCCGTTAGACATCAACTCGAAAAATGGTTTTTTGGTTTCGTTAATGATATGGTTGATGCGCTCTTCATATTCTTTATCATCTTCTTTTTCTTTTTTGACAAAAGCATTTTGGGCTTTTTGCTCGAGGTCGTGGAAAAGAGGCGAGTGGTAGAGCTCGATAATTTCTTGAGCCAAGTAGTTCGAGTCGTCGATTTTTTCTTTGAAAAGTTTGTTGCGGACTAATATCTGTGCCTGATCCTGCATATCACTGATTTCAAGAACCTTGGATAGCTTATCGATATCCAGATGGCTGGCGATAGCGCCGAGTTCGCGAGTATCCTTAGTAAATTCAACCAATTCGCGTCGTGCGACGCCGGGTTCGTCTTTGGTATCAACTAGTTCCAGGTGGGTTTGGGGTGGTTTTTCTGGCACGGTTTTTGTTTCGGATGTTTCTGGTTGATGGGGTTCGAGTCGATGTTGCTTTGTTTCATCAGACACATTTACTTCAAGCTCCTGCGCCGGTGCGGTTCTATCATCAATATCAATTTTAGTGGAGTATGTCATTAATTATAATTATAGCACTTAACTTGCACGCTAAGCACTCGGCAAATAGTAGAAGGTATAAAGTAGAAGGTAGAAGGTGGGGCTCGTCATTCTGAACTTGATTCAGAACCTCAACGGATAAGACCTCCCCTGACCCCTCCTTAGCAAGGAGGGGAGTTAAGCCAAGGAGGGAGTTGGATGCAACTTCTCCCCTGTAACAAGGGGAGACGGCTTTGTAACCAAAGCAAGAGGGGTGAAACGAGATCCTGAATCAACTTCTTTGTAGTTTTATGGAATAGTTCAGGATGACGAATAATACAAAAGCAATATCTAATTTCTAATTTCTAAAAAAATCAACACCCAATTTAGTCTGTCATCCCGATTGAGACCAGCGGGGCGAACAGAGGGATCCCTTGTATCAGATTCTTCATTTCGGACATACCTTCATTCAGGATGACAACTGATTGTAAACAAAAAGCCCCGTCTCGACTCGAGACAGGGCAAAAGAATTGATGATATGTGTTCACTCTATTTGGCGCTTGAAGTACCATTCTTGAGTGTAAAAATCCGTGAGATAACCACCCCCGATTGAATCACGAAATGCACAAAATCGTATCTGAACTAATTCCCATCCTGCAAGTCCGTATTTGTTCATATCTTCAATACTTTTATCCCATTGATAATTTTTAGAAGGAAAAGTAGACCGCCCATCTGAGTCTAGCTCGGGTTTGCATTCGCGAACAACTACATTGTACTCCCACTTTTTCATTCCAACCACCCTTTCAAGGTGCGACGCTTTTCCTCTCCGAAGGGAGAAGATTGAATCGTACCTGTATTGGCGTAGAAAGTCAAGGAATATGGCCATAACACTCTAAAGCACTCGAAAATGTCGCGAAAGTTTCACGCGAAAATAAAAACCTCCCCGTCAAGGAGTACCTTGACCGCCCCTCCTTGGTAAGGAGGGGAGTTAAGCCAAGGAGGCGAGTTGAATTCAGCTTCTCCCCTTGATAAGGGGAGACACAGAGGGGTATTTGCTCGCATAGATACTAGGTATCGTAATAGTTCTCGTCGATTACTCCTCGAACAGTAATTTTAAACTTATTATTGAAATTTTGAGATTTGGATTTTGAGGTTTGAGATAATTTCCTCAAAATCCTGATATAATATATTCATAACTATAAAAGGAGGGTTTCTGAAGAAATTCAAGCCCCTATCTTTGGGTAGGAAGACACTCCTCGCCGTTTTGGCGTTGGTTATTTTATTTGGTGGCATCGGCGTCATCAGCTACATGCCCAGCCTCCAAATCTCCGCACAGACCCTTTCTCCGGAATTGATTGATGATCTAACGCTTGACGAATCAACATCTACAAGCACCGAATCGGCGACAACAGCTGGGTCGGGTGCGAATTTAGCTATCTCGGAAACAGAAAACGAAAATGAAGTAACTCTAACCTTTAATTTCAGCAGTGTGCCTCCGAGCTGGATAGAAGATGGTGTTAGCGTTTACGGTTTAGGGGGTGATGAGGATTACGAAATCGATTTAACAACAAATAAAGTTGGTGACAGCGAAACGTATTCCGGTAAAGTTACTGTTCCCAGCTCGCTTATTGCTGATGGAACAAATATTTATGTCAGTAATCCTTCGACTGAAACAGATGCAAAATCAACATTTGGGTTGTTTAGCATCACTTCCGCCAAGCTGGCAAATTTAAAAAGCGCAGGGATTGCAAATTTCGCCTCGACTCTAACAAGCGTAAACACGGAAGATTTGCCGGCAGAAC
>CAZPNA010000009.1:0-5269 GCA_964588135.1 uncultured Candidatus Saccharibacteria bacterium
CCATTCTTTCAATTCTGAATAGAGCCACATTACATATTCTTGCTGGCGAATAGATTATTCGACCTTTAGTCGATATGTCTTGCCACTATTCATCGTTTCTAAGTGACCATCGCCGAGCAATAGCCCAACGATTATCTCTTTTTGACGACAAGTCAGCTTGAGAGTTTTTTTGTACACTTCAATTTTATTACTTCTCATTCTCTCCTTATATTGGATTCCCATTTTTTTATGGGATCTTAATATCGCTATTAAGTTCAGACTATATCACCCCACCTAATTGGTGGGTCTGGCGTTTAGTCGTTGAGGAGCCCTCAAATACTTTAATTTGAGGTTTCCTGCTGATTGTCTGCACCATACGGATTTTCACCATAGATATCAAAATAATATCGAGGTACCGATGGATACTCAGAGTTTCCAGCATACAGCCAGAATGCCCCTAATTTAGCCAAATTATTTATACTGGTTGGCAAGGTCGAGGCGACCGCCCCAGTCAAACTACCCACCTGACACTGTTTCCGCCTCTTGGCAGATTAGTTTCCCTACGTTACAAGAGAGGTGTTTCATTGGCGCGGATACTCCGCGCCAAACTCAAAATGCAAAAATCAAAATTCAAAATATTGGTATGCTTCCGGCATGATTTAATAAAATCGTCCGAAGGACTCCATAATTTTGAGATTTGAGATTTGATATTTGAACTTGGTGCGAAGCACCCACTCCCTCATACGCTACACATGCAACGCAAAAAAACAATATCAAGCTGTAGTAAAGCTTCACGGGGTCTTTCCGTCTTGCTGCGGGTAGCCGGCATCTTTACCGGCATTGTAATTTCACCGAGTCTCTGGTTGAGACAGTCTTCAGACCGTTATGCCATTCGTGCGGGTCGGAACTTACCCGACAAGGAATTTCGCTACCATAGAACGGTTATAGTTACCGCTGCCGTTTACTAGGGCTTAAGTTCAGAGCTCAAGCGCTCCGCATTCGCTCCGCTAAACTCAAAGTTCAAAACTCAAATCTCAAAATTATGGAGTCTCCGACGGTTTTATATAAAACATCGTGCAACGATACCAATATTTTGATTTTTGAGATTTACTTTTTGATTTTAGTGCTGAGCCAATGCGAAGCACTATCACTCCTCACCGTAACCTTCTAGCACTGGGCAGGCATCACTCCATATACATCCCCTATAAGGGTTCGCATAGAGCTAAGTTTTTGGTAAACAGTCGCCTGAAGTCTTTCGCTGCGGCCACGCTAAGCGTGGCAGTCCTTATCCCGAAGTTACGGACGCTTGTTTGCCGAGTTCCTTAACCAGAGTTCTCTCGATCACCTGAGTCTACTCGACTCATCCACCTGAGTTGGTTTGCGGTACGGCTACTGGCAGTAGTTAATCTGAACCTTTTCTTGTCACCCTCTCCCCTCAAGCACATATATCCATTCTATGCTTGAAGCTCGAAGACGCGTCAGTTCAGGGTAGTCTGCCAATTAGTACAGGAATATCAACCTGTTATCCATCGACCTCGCGGCCTTAGGAACCGACTAACCCCGGGACGATGATCGTTGCCCGGGAAACCTTGGATTTGCGGTGGACAGGATTCCCACCTGTCTAATTCGTTACTCATGCCAACATTCTCACTTCTGTATCGTCCACCAATCCTCGCGGATCAGCTTCAATCAATACAGAACGCTCCTCTACCATGTCGCGTGCAACGCGACAACAATTAACAATTTTACAATTAACAATTAAATAAGATAGTTAAGTTGTTAAATGTTAAGTGTTAACGGTTGTTGTGCTGCACACAACATCCACTGCTTCGGTATTGTACTTAGCCCCGATAAATTTTCGGCGCAGTAAACCTTGACTAGTGAGCTGTTACGCTTTCTTTAAAGGATGGCTGCTTCTAAGCCAACCTCCTAGTTGTCTGTGGGCTACCACATCCTTTACCACTTAGTACAATTTAGGGACCTTAGCAGGTGGTCTGGGCTGTTTCCCTTTCGAGCGACGAGCTTATCCCCGCCGTTCTGACTCCCTTGTTCTTTAACTTCCGGTATTCGGAGTTTGATTGAGCAGGCAATCTTGCGATCGCCAAGCCCATCCAGTGCTCTACCCCCGGAGATGCAACAAGAGGCTATACCTAAATATATTTCGAGGAGAACCAGCTATTGCCGAGTTCGATTAGCATTTTACCCCTAACCACAGGTCATCTCCCCCATTTGCCACTGAGGTGAGTTCGGGCCTCCCTCCATCTTTCGATGGAGTTCACCCTGCCCATGGTTAGATCACTCGGTTTCGGGTTTATTTTATACAACTAACGCCCGGGAGGACTCGCTTTCGCTACGCCTTCGTTCTGACGAACTTAAGCTTGCTGTAGAAAATAACTCGTTGGCTCATTCTTCAAAAGGCACGCCGTCAGCACGCTCCGCGTGCTGACAACCATCAACATTTAGCATTTAACTTTTAACTATTTAATTCTATATTTCCGTTAATTGTTAACTGTAAACTGTTAATTGTTGGCAGTATGCGAAGCACGCCTCCGACTCCTTGTAAGCATATGGTTTCAGGTACTATTTCACTCCCTGGCTGCAGGGTACTTTTCACCTTTCCCTCACGGTACTAGTTCACTATCGGTGAGAGTTAGTATTTAGCCTTGGATGGCGATCCACCCATCCCCGCCAAAGGCGGAGTTCTTCCGACAGGGTTTCACGTGTCCTGCCGTACTTTCATCTCGATTAAAAACCGAGACGGATTTGCTAATATAGCACTAAATTATTTTAAGTTACGGGGCTATCACCCTCTATGGCCTCTCTTTCCAAAGATGTTCTCCTAATAAAATAATGCGTCAAACAAACCTAGGCTTTTCCCTTTTCGCTCGCCGCTACTAAGGGAATCTCGCCCGCGCGTAGCGCGGTAACAATTAACAAGTTCACAATTAACAGTTAAATGTTAATTTGTTAAGTGTTAACGGTTACTGTGCTACGCACAGATATTGATTTCTTTTCCTCCGGGTACTAAGATGTTTCAATTCCCCGGGTTCCCGTCCCGCCAAAAGCGGGACAACACTGCAAGCAGTGCTGGGTTTTCCCATTCGGAAATCCTCGGATCACAGGATGTTTGGCTCCTTCCCGAGGCTTATCGCAGCCTACTACGTCCTTCTTCGGCTAACTCTCCCTAGGCATCCACCATATGCTCTTACGATCACTTGCGCTTCCATAACCAAGTTAGGTTAGAAGGCAGATCGAGAGTATTTACTTAATTTCGGTGTTGCCAAATTGTCAAATTACATAGGCCACAATGTCAGAGTTCACAACCAGTGTTACGACCTCTGAACTATAGCGTTTTTTGATACAAATGATGCCGCGTTGTCGCGACATTTCCCCTTGAGCACAAACTCAAAAAGTGGCTTAGCCGCTTACCCCCACCGCAATGTTTTTTGTGTTTCGCATATCTATTGATTAAGTTATCATATTACTTTTATACTGTCAACACCGGTAATCAGATGGTGAGTCAGCTTGGCTAACCCACACTATGCTAAGTGTGGTGGGCATACCTGGACTCGAACCAGGGACCTCGTCATTATCAGTGACGCGCTCTAACCAGCTGAGCTATATGCCCAAATTTTTAACAAATCTTCTTCCTGCTGCTGTTTTTAAATATAACTCTCTTTTTCTTGCGGATTTTAAATCAATATATTCTTCTTTGTATATCAATCTCGGACAATCCATTCTCCTCGTTGTAACTGTTTTACCACGAATATGTTCCGATAATCTTCTTTCGATATTATTGGTCATCCCTTTATATAAACGACCCCGTTTATCTTTTAAGATATAAACTATATACATATATTTTATTGTGACGCGCTCCCCGCCCGAACGTACTGTTCGGTACGGGCGGGTAACCAGCTGAGCTATATGCCCAAATAAAAAAATCAAAAAGCAAATATCAAAAATCAAAATTATAGTATTGCTGCGCGATGTTTTTCACTACACCGACATTGCCAAATATACCTGTTTTCAGTACTATTGTAAAGAGGAATTATGATTTTTACAACTCACATTATTATTGGTAGCACAGTAGGAAGTGTAATAAATAATCCGTATTTGTCGTTCGTCGGCGGATTTATTAGCCATCATGCAGTTGACGCTATCCCACACCTCGACCCAGGGTCTTTTACTCGATTACAACCCAAGAAAAAGTTTTGGAAGGTACCATCGATTGTCGCTATAATCTTTGCCGATGTTGCTATTGGTTCCATCGCCTTCTATTTATTGTGGCGATACTCTGGTTATCCGGTGTCGATGTTAACCGGCGCAATTGGAGCGGTAATATCGGACATTGTCGATAACGGTCCGTGGCAAGATATCATTAGGAAATGGACGATCTTCAAACGGTTTCATGCGTTTCATGAAAAATATCACCGTACAGTATTACCACAACAGTGGCTCGTGGGAACATTGACCCAACTGATACTTATTATCGCCAGTGTTGCTATAATAGTAAGGTAAGGACTGTACAATAAGGAGGTTATATGTTACTATGGGATATACTTCTGAACCGGTGGACATGGTTGGTATTGGGTGCAGTGATTTGTTTTGTGAGTCTGACATACACATTGCAAATGGCGCGAATATTTGGCAAAGTAGGCTGGGCGGAAAAATATTTCGGTGAAGGTGGTACATATACAATGTGGAAAATAATTGGAATTATCGCGCCGGTTATTGCTGTAGTTTATTTTTTTGCAAAAGGATAAGGGCCATTAGCTCATTTGGTAGAGCGTCTCCCTTGCACGGAGAAGGCGGCCGGTTCGAATCCGGCATGGTCCACCAAGCTTAGCTTGGTTAAGGTCAGCTTAGCTGACCCACCAAAACATATCACACATCTCTTGTGTGTTTTTTTATTTAGCAAGTTCTAAGATTTTATCTATTGAGACAATTTGAGTTTCATTTTTACTGCGTTCTTTGAGTTCGGTACCGCCGGAGGCGAGGGATTTGTTGCTGATAACTACTCGATAAGGGCAACCAATTAAGTCAGCGCTAGCAAATTTCTCACCGGCAGAGATATCTTTTCTATCATCCCAAAGTACTTCTACACCGGCATCCGATAATCGCTTGTAGAGCTTTTCCGATTCATCTATTTTATCATCCAGAGTGATTATATGTACAAAAAACGGCGCGATTTATTTTGGCCAAAAAAAACCGCTTAAATATTTTAATTTTACAAAAACCACAACATTACCCGTGTATGTCCCAACAAATATCAACCAAATATATTTTTTAT
>CAZPNA010000009.1:5279-11145 GCA_964588135.1 uncultured Candidatus Saccharibacteria bacterium
TGATTTTGGCCAAATAATACCGCGATCATCATTGAACTTTTCCACAACCACACCCATTGCCCGAGTAGTGCCCCAGCCATAGCAACCCATTATCGGGTGCTTGGTAGCACCATCACGATCGACATAAGTCAAACCAAAATCTTTAACATATTTTTGCCCAAGGTCGAAAACATTGCCGACTTCGCTGGCAACTGCTTTTTTTAGTGTCGATGATTCACCGCATTTCTTACATTCGTCACCTTCTTTCAACTCGGTATCGGCGGCATTGACACAATAATCACAATCGGGACAATACAGTATATCATCTTCTCCTGCATCGGTTAAAACCATAAATTCGTATGATATTTTTTCTGAGAAATTGCCACCCGATGCTTCTGTCGCCTTAGCTTTCAATCCTAGCTTCTTGTACGCTCGTATATATGCTTGTTTAACTTTCTCGTAATACCTCTCAAAATCTTCTTGGGTTTCGTGAAAGCTATACATATCTTTCATTTCAAATTCACGACCGCGCAACAGGCCGCTCTTTGCCCGCAATTCATCGCGATACTTCCAGTGGATTTGATAAACAGAGGTTGGTAAGTCTTTATATGAATGGATAAATTCTTGCATCAGCGGTGTTACCACTTCTTCGTGACTTTGCCCGAGAGCGTAATCTTTTTCGGTTCGGCTTTTTAGCTTAAAAAGAACATCGATATTTTCCCAGCCGCCCGAGCGTTTCCAGTTTTCCGCCGGGTGCAGTGCCGGCATCAAAATTTCTTGCCCACCGAGAGCTTCCATCTCTTCGCGGATGATATTTCTTACTTTATTTAAAACACGAAGACCAAGTGGCAGATAGGTATAGACTCCCGCCATCAGTTGGCGAACAAAACCACCCTGGGTAAGGAATTTATGGTTGACGCTATCTACTTCCGCCGGCCGATTTTTACTAGGTCCGATATGTAATTTAGACATTTTCATAGTTTGATTATATCGATAATATCTCAAAATTCAAATCTCAAACCTCAAAGTTATAATAAAAAAATGTAAAATCCTATCAGACAACGCTCTTAACCATTATGGCAACCTCGGAGGTTGCCAAGGGGTTAGACATATTCACTTTACGTATTATTTCAACTATCATATAATTATGATCAATATTAAAGAAAATGTGCTACTGGCGCCATTGACCACTTTTAAAGTTGGTGGACCAGCAAAATATTTTGCGCGAGTTACATCGATTGATGATATTAAAAAAGCCATCGATTTTGCAAAAGACAAAGATCTACCGATTTTTATTCTTGGCGGTGGAAGCAACCTGATAGTAAGCGATGATGGATTTGATGGCTTAGTTGTTAAAATAGATATTAAAAATATCAAAATTAATAACGGTAAGTTCTCCACAAAGTCGAACGATAATGATGATAGCGACACGGAGATGTCTATTATTGCTGGGGCGGCGGTGCCGTTGGGACTGGTCGTTAACGAGGCAGTAAAAAATGGACTTGGTGGATTAGAGTGGGCAGCGGGAATCCCCGGCACAGTTGGCGGAGCGGTTAGAGGCAACGCTGGCGCTTTTGGAGGGGAAACAAAAGATGCGGTATATCGTGTAAAATCTATCAATCCCGACACCGGCAAAATCTTAAGTCGCAATAATAACGAATGCAAATTCGGCTATCGCGATTCAATTTTCAAACATAATAACGAGATTGTTATTGATGTAACATTTGCACTTAAAAAAAGTGATGTGGATCGTATCAAAAAGATTTTTAATGAACACATCGCTTATCGCCAACAAAAACATCCTATTGAGTTCCCTTGTGCCGGCTCTGTTTTCAAAAATGTCGATGCTGATTCGGTAAGTAGTGATGTTCGTAAAATTTTTGAGGATTCTATAAAAACCGACCCGTTTCCCGTTATCCCCGCGGCAAAAATTATTGCAGAGACGGGGTTGAGCGGCAAGAAAATCGGCGAAGCGCAGGTATCAACTAAACACACCAATTACATCATCAATACCGGTAATGCCAAGGCAGATGATATTATTAAATTGATTGATGAAGTGCGCCAAACAGTGTGGGATAAATACAAAATCGAACTTGAAATCGAACCACAGCTGGTAGGAATCAAAATAAAAGAACTAAACAAATAATTCAATGTGGCGCCCCGCTACCCGCGGGGCGCCACATTATTTAATGCATCCGGTATCTATTTACTACCCTTTGGCAATATACCAAATATTGCATACAGAGCCGCCAAACCAACGACAGCATAGACTATTCTTGGCACTATTGCCTCCATATCACCGGCGCCAAACAAACCAGCGACTAAGTCATAGTTAAAGAAACCGATTAGCCCCCAGTTTAAACCACCAACAATGATAAGTATCATCACTACCCAATCAAACCAATTGAACTTCACTTGCTATCACCCCCCTCCCTAAGAAGATAATAGTTAATTATTTTTTCTTTTTTTCTTCTTTTTCCAATGAACCAACAACATAGATACTGAAGGCTACAAGCAGTGTTGTAAAAAATAAGGCGTAGAGAAATTTCGCATATACGGTGTCGGCAGTAACGGGGAAACAATATTCGATTGCGCCTTTGATGGCATCGTTCCACGCCAAACCGGCAACAAGACCGAAAGCCGCCATAATATAGCCAAGGGTTTTTTCGCGCCACTCCAACCTGAACTTAGCCATATGCTCTTTGGCTTTTCCCGCCTTTTCCGATTTCTTCGTCGCCTCTTGTTTTTTCTTGTCTTTTTTATCTTCCATAGTTTAATTATACCATATTAATTGATATCACCCGCATCGATGGTGACAGTGCTGTCAGGTGGGATTTCATCGCGCAAGAGTTTTTCAGACAATGGGTCTTCGAGTTTCGTTTGGATAGTACGCGCAAGTGGTCTGGCGCCATAAACCGGGTCATAACCCAATTGCGCCAATTTCTGTTTTGCCGCCGGTGTAACATCAAGTGTGATATTTTTCTCTTTTAGTGTGGTCGCAACCTTACTTATCATAATATCAACAATCATTATCAGCTCATCCATTGTCAGCGGTCTAAAGGCAATAACCGCATCGAAACGGTTTAAGAATTCAGGACGGAAGATATTATTTGTTTGCAGGTAGTCCAAGAGACGCTTTTTGAGCTGTTCATAATCTTCCTGGTTGAGTAAAGATTGGCGGATCATTTCCGCCCCGGCATTGCTGGTTGCAATAATAATAGCGTTAGTAAAACTGACGGTTCTGCCCAGACTATCGGTCAACCGTCCCTCATCAAGAACTTGAAGAAAAAGATTAAGAACATTTGGGTTGGCTTTTTCGATTTCATCGAGCAGAACAACACTAAATGGATTGTCTTTGATGGCTTTTGTTAACACACCTTGCTCAACATCACCTCCGGCAACCGGCGCCGAACCAATAAGTCGGTTTACCGCATCCGCCCCTTGGTATTCACTCATATCTAGGCGAATAATTTTATTTTCCGAATTGAAAAATGCTTCCGCTAGCGCTTTGGCGGTTTCCGTTTTACCAACTCCGGTTGGTCCAATGAAAAGGAATGTGCCAAGCGGTTTATTTTCTCTTTGCAAACCACTGCGAGCTCTGCGCAACGCCGATGATAATGCCGTTATCGCCTCTTTTTGACCAACTACACGACGGTGCATAACGTTTTCAAGGTCAAGCAATTTTTTCTTTTCTTCAGTGGACGCCTCGCCAACCGGCACATCAGCTTTAACTGATGCAATTTCATCAACCTGTTGCGGAGTGATAATTTTTACCCCTCTTTGCGATGCCGCCACTGAAACATTATCAATCAATTCGATTGCTTTTGCGGGAAACGGTTTATCGTGGATATATCTGTCCGAAACCTGTACCGCTTCCTTAACTGCCGGAAAAGTAAAAACAACGCCATATTTGTATTCAAACATCGGAATAGTGTCTTCGAGTACATAAACAACATCTTCTTTTTTGGGCGAATCGACTTCAACTTTTTCAAAAGAGCTGGCGATTGAAGAGTTTGCTTCAACGTTTTTGTGGTAATTTTCAAGCGTTGTGTCGCCGATAATTTGCAGTCCTCGACCTTTTAAATACGGCAAGAGGATAGCGCCGGCGTTAATAGCGCCGGCGCGTTTTTCAACACTTAAAATATTCTGGATATTATCGATAAAAAGGATGATATTGCCAGCCGAAACCGCTTCGTCAAGCACCATTTTCAGCCTTTGTTCTATGCCTCCGGCTTCTCCCGCACCGGCAATAAGCCGACCGCTATCAAGTTCCCAAATATGCTTGTGGGCAAGAACATTCGATACCTTTCCATCCATTATTTTCTGAGCTAGTGAATGTACGATCGTACTTTTACCAACGCCTTGCTCGCCTACAAGTAGAGCATTATTGGCGTCTGATTTTGTCAATATCTGTTCGAGCTCTTTTACTTCATTTTCACGACCGTAAATCTTAATAGGCCTTTGGTTGGCAACTCTTTCGGAAATATCGCGGGCATAAAGCTGAAGGTTTGGCGTATAGCCATACGACCAGTCACGTCCAACCGCTCCCTCCACTGTATCTTTTTCCCAAAATGGCACTTTTTGGGTAAGCTTGAGATGTTTTTTATACCAAGCAGTGATTGCCGCAGCATCCTTTGTGTTAAGATTTTTCGTAGCGAGTAGTTTCTGCCAAAGTTCGGAGCTTTCCGCCAAGCGCGATATTAAATCGGCGATATTAATAGAACCTTGCGATTCTTGCGCCAAGCGCGCTACTGTGTTGATTATTTCTTGCGACCAAGCGTTTTGCTCCTGCGACTGTTTCCAATAGTCAGCAAGCGCTCCCGAATATTCCTCTACTGATTGAAAACCACAGCGCACAATAAAATACCTCCCTGCCTGACAATAGTTAAGCGCGAGCCACAAAACGCCCATATCAACCACTTTTCGGTGACTTTTTGAAAGCTTTTGGGCACCGAGCAAAAATTCGACTGATTCAAAATCCAGCCTATCAGCTAAATTATTGGTATTGGGCACGCAACCACTGCATTGGTATTTCAAATATCGACCCACCCAGAGCCAAAACAATCCGCCACTTGCCAAAATTGATAACAAGAAATTCCACCCAGCAGAAGATATATCGACAAAATAAATAACAGTCCATAAAATCAATAGCGCAAAAGCGACAAAATCTATTGATTTCCACCAATAAGAATTAACAAGCTTTTCTCTGTAGTAGAGTTTTGTCGAAATTGCTTTGTTAACATCAAAAACCATGCTCATACCACTCCCTTATACAGAATAAATAGGATGATTACCGGCGCACAGAGCCAAAATATCATCATTGCAATCAAGACAATAAAACAGACTCCTGTCGCCACAAGACCAACGATGATTGTGAAAAATCTGACGATAAAACCGATCAAGCGACTAATAAAGTTGTCGATAATTGTTTTGAAGATAATATCGAGCGATGCGTTTTTAGGGGTATATATGTCTCTTTTCCAATGAGCAAAAAGAGTTCTTATTAAAACGGGTATGGAAAAAAATATCAGCACGCTGTGAGTGATTTTTGCAGTTAGACCCCACAACTGTATCGGCTGGTCAACAAGCCACCACCCAAAAAAGTTGGGGAGTTTTTTTTGCGACTGAACTCGGCTGTCTTCCAAAACCCTCCTTCGGTAATTTCATTATACCGCATATTATTGACAAACGGGAGATTACCAGATATATTTTATATCTACCATGGAAGGAGGCAAATGTCATGGCAAGGCCAAAGCCGAGACGGGCAACCGTATCACCAGACCATTATAGACTTGATCGAAACGAGAAAACATTCCAAGAAGACCGTGAGGCAGTGATACTCCCCCAGCAGGAGCTGGGGGCTTCTGATTTCTATATTGTTAATTGC
>CAZPNA010000010.1:0-284 GCA_964588135.1 uncultured Candidatus Saccharibacteria bacterium
AAATTTGCCAAATTTTGACAGGGCAGGTTATTTTTTGGAAAAAAAAAATAAAAATAAGCTTTACCCCGTTTATATGTCGGTTGTATTTCGCGAGGATATCATCTCGATGCTATATTGGTATTTTGGGGAAATATTCTTGTTGTATATAGTCAAGTCATTCCCATATGCCCACGCTTTGAGATCATCAATACCCGGCAAGCTTTCTTTGTGCGCGACGTGCCAGAAACAAAAAAATTCCACAATTTGTTTTAAAAAAATTTTTTGGCAAGTTTTTTAATTGGTAA
>CAZPNA010000010.1:294-6188 GCA_964588135.1 uncultured Candidatus Saccharibacteria bacterium
ATAAGGAGGATATTGGCGCGGACGTTACTTGGGAAATTCTCAATCTTATACTGTGTGGCTTTCGTGCCACCTTTTCCTTGTGATTTATACCACGAAAACTGCCTGAAGAACTCATCGGCGTGAGGTGTTTCCAGATAGCAACCCGCCCGCGCATAGTATTCGTTGCGCAGAAGGCACAAAACTTCATTTGGTAGGTCAACGAGCTGGTTGCGAGAGAACTTGCTTGTCGGGTCGAGATTACTTGCTACAACTGATTCGTCACTACCGATGCTCGAAGCTTCGGGCTTGTATGAAGTGCTTCGTGACGGTGTTGTATTGCGCCGAGTATTGAACGGTGGGTCCGGCGTGCGTGACGGAGTAGAGTATTGGCGCGGAGCCGGAGGAGGGTCGCTATGAGTAACTGCCGGTTGTGACTGACGAAATTCTTCCTGTCTTGTTGCGACATAATCATCTTCGTCTGTTTGGTCAGCTCTTGGCTGGGGAGCGAGGTATCGGTTGTCGGTATCCTCCTCGATTGAACCGACTTCCTTCTCGACTCTTTTTTCATTTGCCCACTCATCAAGCGCTTCAAGTAGCGGGTTTGTCTGAATTGGCACAGGCGATTCTGCCTCATCTGCATCTTCTTGGACCCCGAATAGCGAGCTTACGGTTTTTGACTTCGCATCGTTTGGTTTGTCGTCGTCTGCGCTACCAATGAAAGCGACAAACAATAATCCAATGACAACTGATGAAAGCACGGTAACAGCTATCAAGGCTCCGTTTGCCTCTTCTGTTGTGTAACCCCGTTCTCTTTGGATGTAGATTGCTAGGTGAATCAATCCGAACGCTAACCCGCCGGCGACTACGGCTAGTGCTGGCGCAGATGCGCCAAAACCGGCACTTCCAACATCCACGCTGGCGCTGATTTGTGCTAGCCAACCAAGATAACCCCAAAGAACACCATACACTCCACCAAACACCAAACAACACTGGCTTTTGGTGCGGGACGGAATATCCCGAATAGCCTTCTCGAGCAACACTGCGGTATGGGCAGTAGCGAGCAATACTATAAGTGCGCTGAACCACGAAAGAATACGCCAAGCAACGATCTTGTCGCTTGATTCGCCAAGAAAACTCCACGACCAGAGACTGATTGACGCTGCTTCTCCACCAAAACCGAACAAGTCACCTTGCGCCGACATTGAAACTCCATGAGCATAAGTACCAATGTTCGCTGCAATATTGGCGACCGTCATGGCTCCAGCAGTGAACAGAGTTCCGGCACCTTCGCCGATACAGCACAGCAAGATGATGCCGATGATGGCTATAATAGCGGAGAATGTTATCATTTCGCTGGCGACTGCCAGTAACCCAAGCAGTCCAGCAGTAATTCTCTTATCTATGTGTCCGGTCCAAGCCTCAAGCATTTTTTCGCCGTTCTCACGAATGTGGCTTATTGTTGATCCGGCGCAAACTCCGATAGTGCCAATAATCAATGCTCCGGGTACTACGTGGAACGGAAGCACATAGGCGGTTTTTGACTTGGCTATGGTGGCGATAGCAAACGAAGCAATCGCAAACCATGGCACTATCAATGCGCATTTCTTCAATGTGTCACTAAAGCTATCAAGAGTACCTGCTTCGTTCATTATATATACGCGACTGACAATTGTTGTGACAACTAGAATAATGACCAAAAAGGTCAGGTTAGATGCATGAAGCGTACCTACGTTGTCGATTACTACTGTTCCGGCTAGTGAGTTAGCATAAGTAGCAACCCCAATTCCCATTTCCTTATCGATACCAAACATATTGATTATCAGCCAGCAAGCAGCCCAGCTGATCCCTGCTGCAATGGCTCCGTAGAGAATTGCTCCTGAATCGAGAAATCTGTTGACCGATGAGGGTACCTTGAAAGAATGTTCGAGACTGATCGGAGTAGTTGGCTCTTCCTGGGGAATCTCCTCGATCTTCTTGCCGCATTCCGGACAGAACTTGGTACCATCAGGCACTTCGATTTTGCACTTAGGGCATTTTAGCACCACTATCACCCCAGTCTGTCAACGAACTGATTCTCCTCGCTACGCGAGTTGCCCACATTATATCTTAAGTTGGATTATTGGTAAAGAGATCACGGCGTATAGTGATTAGTGGTTAGACGTTAAGGGTTAGAGGTTAGAAGAGAAAATGACTAATAACTAATTCCTAATTTCTAACAAAATATTTTAATGATTAAATAATTAAAAAGATTAGACATTTCATTAATAATTAGCCAGCCTCGCCGAGTCTTGGCGGGATATTAGAAATTAGACATTGTGGCTATTTTTCATTTTTAATTGTAAATTGTACATTGTAAATTATTTAATTGTTTTCTAGTAGCTTTTTGTTATTTTCCTAAACACTCTCATAGCTTTTGGGGCGCTCCAATTCGGGCCTAATAGTTCTTCGGGCAAGTTCGGATCAGTGGAGTAAATATCAATAAACGTTCTTTCAAGATATTTGGCTTTCAGCGGCCACTCATCGCAACCTTTCTTTTTTCTGAATTTTCTAGCCGTGCTGATAAAGTTACGATATTTTTTGTTGAGTTCATCGGTGTCCCAAAAACGTTGAATAGTGCGGGCTTCTTGTTCTACCGATAAGGTTTCAAAAAGCATCAAAAACTGACGCAACCCAAGTTCAGTTGCGTACCTATGAACCACTCCGAGGTTGGGGTAAGGAGAAATATATGTCCCTCGCAGTGCTCTGCAAAAATTGTAATCCACCATCTTTTTTTGCAATTTCTGGTAAAGGTCTCTTTCGATTGTCGGAACGTTAGCGACAACGACCCGCCATTTGCCATCCCATGGCTCCTGTTTCATTTTTGGTAGCGCCGGCGCAATAAATAGCTTGCCATTTGTTGTTAAAATCGGAACTGTTTTGGTGTAGCGTTTTTTTGATGATATAAAATCGGCGCTTCTAAGGTAGCACATTTCTTTGCGGAGGGTCGGTATTGTGTAACTGCGATGGGTGAAATCCTCAACATATTCTTGCATTTTCACGTACGAAAATTTATAACGCTGTTTTGGCAGAACGTATTGGATGTAAGTTAGTATCGGATAGTAATGCTTGTTTTTCATCACTTGGATTATTACCATTTAATCACACATTGTCAATAATTCGGTAATAAATATGCCGCGCCCGAGTAGGGCGCGGCGGTGTGGGATGTCGCGAGACGAAAGCTATTGGAGCGTTGCCTGCCATTCGACGAGGTCGATGCCTGGCTGGCAGCTTGAGCCCCTGCGATAACATCCTTCGGCGGTGGTCGGCGTAGTGAAGTGGCCACTGATGCAGAAGGCATCGGTGGGGCAGTGCGTCCCCCCAATCTCGCCCCATTCGATGTAGAACCTGCCGTTCTCGACGATCCCCGAGTGCCAGCTGTACCCGCCATTCCTCGAAAACCAGGCGTAGAGGCTCCCATCCACACTAGTGACACGGATTATTGCTGCATCACCGTAGAATGTTCCCAGAGCGGGAACCACCCCTGTGGCTTCCTGTTTAGGTACATCCCAACCCGGTTCGTCGAACGTGATGGTGCACCCGACAATGGTGCAGATAACTGCCAGTACGACTATCAGATGCCATCTTTTCAAGATGCGCACCTCCTTGTATCGTCACTTTTCCTGCTTTGCAGGATGGCTAGATTTTACATTATGTTGCCTGATAAATCAATAGTAATAAAACAAGCCCCCAAAGAATGGGGGCTCATATGTGCGAATACGTTTCGTCGACTAGATGTCGAATTGAGGAACGTTCACTTTTGTCTGATCGGTAGCCTCGACCTCGGCGAGAATAGTCTTGCCTTCGGCGTTCTCTAGTGTGTAGGATCCTCCGCCGTTGATGCGTACGCTTCCTGCGTATGCTCCATCTAGACCACCGGTATAGAAATCGAGGTCGTAGGAACCGGTCAGCCCCGAAATGGTCAAGGTGTGTTGTGACCGTAGATTGCCCGAACGCAGGCATGTCCACGAACCAGGCGGGGTGAGCACCCATCCTACTGTGAAGTAGTATGGGTTGTAGACACTAACCGAATAGCTTGATGGGTAGTATCCACCTCCGCCTCCAGAAGTTGAAACGCAGCCGAGGGTTGCCGATATCGCTAGGATAAGTGCTAGTAGTGCTATGCGCCAGACTGCCTTCACCGATACCAACCCCTTCAACTTCTTCTGATCTAGGAGCCAAGCTCCTATTACTCGTAATATAACGAAAAAATATTAAAAAATCAACCGGTCTGACCCAATGATTTTTTCAAAGGCGCGGTTCGCTATTACGTATTAGTATTACTAAACATCCATAAAGTAGTCGTGCAATTGGTCAGACAAATTCCTAATTACAGTGTAACTATTACCGCATATTTACAAACTTCTCAAATTGGGAAATGCTGAACCAGAATCCCGCTCCGCCAAATTCCCCAGCCTATTTCTTTTCCGAAACATCTAAATCGTTTTCTTCCAGAGTAAAACAGAACCGCCCCCGAAGAGTCCCCGAAGATAGAGGCTTAAGATATGAACCTTTTAATTTCTATTGACAGTATTGATTTACTGATGTAGCTTAATCAGTAATGAAACACAACACTATTAAACATCGTCATCAACATCATCACCATGGGGTGTATTTTGTGTATTGATTACGCGCTTAACAGCGCGTTTTTAAATTCAAATGAACAATAAGATTAATTGGTTAGTATTGGGCTTTGCTCTTGCCAATCTTCACTTTGGGCTCGGTTTTGTTATGGGGACAGGAGAAGATGTTTATTTATTTGGAGCTACCGGTGCGTTATATGCGATATCATCTGGGTTGGGGTTATTATGTTTATCTGTAATTGCTCCATATTATTGGAAGTTTCAATTACCAGTTTGGGATTTATTCAATAAGAATTACGGTCGTATACCCTATTTATTATCTGCGAACTTATCGTGGATGTGGATGGTGGGTATTATTGCGGCCCAATTGGTATGTGGCAAAGCAATCTTATCTATTTATGGCATCAATCAATATTTGATTGTTGCGATTTTAGCAATAATTATTTGCGTGTTAGCGATGGTAAAAATTCAAAAAATTGCCATAATTTTTACGTATTCGTTATTTATATCAATATTACTTTTTATTTTCGCTTTATACTGCGTTGGCTTTGAGAGTATAGGTAATTCGTTTACAAGTTTGATAGATGATATTCCATCAATAAATTTTAGCGATTACATAAATATTGCAGTAACTACAGTGTTAATTACTATCATGGGAATGGATTTTCAGCAATTTATTATTAAAGCTAAAAATGGACGTCAGGCACAGTTGGGTTCGGTACTGGGAGGAATTATTTTAATAATGATGGCTTTGATTATAATGTCGGTAGTTATAGGTGCAATTAATGGAGGTTATTTAAATAATATATCGGATGCAAAAATGGTTATACCTGAAATAATTAAAAGCATAGGGGATAAGTATTGGGGATTGCTTATGTTGCCGTTTGTTCTGATTTCAATATCGGGAGCTGGTTTATTACGAGTGGTGGTGAGTACGATTATTACTATTAAAAATCATGCTAAGGAAAATGATAGAAATAAGTATACGATACTATTAATGCTATTAAGTATAGTGATAGCATTGTGCGGTAAAACCATTATTGAATTAATTACAATATTTTATGCGTTATATGTCGGAGTCGTTACGATGCCTTTTATACTAATGATTATTGAAAAAAAGAAGAAAAAAAGAATTGTTAATATTCAAACTGTAAATAAAACTATGATAGTAACTTCTATCTCGCTAATTGTGTTATTGATTTTTTCGCTTGTAGGGTATAAAATAATCTCTGCTGGTATGATAATGCTAACTGGTATATTTTTATCGTCTATTATGCTAACATTCGAATGGAAAAT
>CAZPNA010000010.1:6198-8815 GCA_964588135.1 uncultured Candidatus Saccharibacteria bacterium
ATGAGGAAAATATGAGTAGAAAAATTCAAATCGGAGTTATGGGCTCGGCGGCGGATCTGAAATATTCGCAGAAAGTAGCAAAAATCGCCGAAGAGGTTGGCTATTGGGTCGCAAAAAACGATGCAGTTTTGGTATTTGGTGCAGAAAAAGATTACGACTCATTATCAACTGCTGCTTGTCGTGGTGCAAAAAAAGCGGGTGGTACCACAGTCGGAGTAACATATGGCAAGGGCAAAGACATATTTGAAAAAGATAACGCAGATATTGTTATCGCTTCAGGTCTTGAGCGCGGTGGTGGACGGGAAACGGTGCTTGTTTTATCATGCGACGCTATTATTGCTGTTAGTGGTGGTTCGGGTACTCTCACCGAAATGGCGATCGCTTATCAGGCCAATATTCCTATCGCCGTTATATCCGGTACTGGTGGCTGGAGCGATAAATTAAAGGGTCAATTTATTGATGCTCGTGAAAGGGTAAAAATTCAAGCATGTAAAAACGCGAAAGAAGCCGTCGATTATGTCCTTAATCAAATCAAATAAAGAAATATTATTTATCGCTGCAACTCATGGTAACGAAAAAATCGGTGTCGAAGCTCTGCAAGAGTTGTCGAAAAAATATAATGAACTAAATTGGTTGGTGGCAAACGAACGAGCGTACAATAATAACGTTCGATGTATAAAAAATAATATCAATCGCATTGCGCCGGGTGATATTAACTCGAATGATTATGAAGCTCGTCGTGTTGCCGAGATATTAGAATATAGTAAGAATTTTCGATACATAATCGATATCCATGGTACTGATGCTGGTATCGGAATTATTGCGGTTGTAACAAATCCAACGAAACAAAATATTGCCCTGGCAAAAAGTATGCCTATTATAAAGAATATCGTAATATGGCAATCACAGGATAAGAATAAGACCACAGGTCCGTTGACAAATTTTGTAAAGTGTGGCATCGAAATTGAATGCGGTTCACAAAACAATCTCAAGACGCGAAAAAAACTGATTGAAATTATTGAAGATTTGATAAAAAATGAACCTGCAAATAGAACGATAAAAAATATTTACGAAGTATATGGTAAATTATATACTGACGAGGTAGCGAATATTGATACTGGTCGCTTGAAAGAACTCAAACGAGCGACAGTTAATGGCGAATCGTTTTATCCGTTACTTATCAACAGATACCCCAAAATGATATGTTATAAAATGCGTAAAATATCTCCGGTTGAAAAGTGTTCAACGCTCGTTTTTCTTGATATCGATGGTACGCTGTTGGATTATAATTACAGTATTAACTATTCTGGCGTAATTAAAACTATTAAAAAGTTGAGAAATAATGGATATATTTTTGTGCTAAATTCTAATCGTGCGCTACAGGATCTAGCACCGATAGCGATACAATTTGCAACAGGCGGACCGATTATTTATGAAAACGGAATACGTTACTATTGGCAAAATAAAGATCGACCAATATTAAAAATCAAGAAATCTTCCATAAGTATAATTAAATACCTTAAAAAGTATTGCTCGGAGAATAATTATCAATTTATAAAATGTGATACTGTCAAATACCGCTTAGACAATCATAATAATAAAAAAACAGTTGTTGCCTTTAATAAATATCGACGGTATACTGCCAGCATCTATGCATATAAAAACGGTATTCCAGATTTTGGAATAGCGCGAGAGATATGCAATTATTTGAAAATGACAATTGCTTGCAATTATAGCATATTCGTCACACAAACCTATTGTAATGTGCTAGTGGTGCCAAGAATTAGTAATAAGTTTAAAGCTTCGAAGAGATTAATAGAGATTATTAAGCCAACAAAAGTAGTAGCAATTGGTGATGAACTTGCAGATGCGAAGAACGTTGAAAATCACGGAGATTTTTTTGCAGTGAATAACGCAAGTGCTGAAGCAAAGAAGCAAGCGAAATATGTTTCACCTTATAAATTTTCTAAAGGGGTTGACGATATTTTAAAGAGATTGTAGAATTCGACGTGGAGGAAAGCTATCGAAAGGGAGGGAGCATAATGTCCCTTGACAAGCAGGACTGGATAGCGGCAGTTGAGGAAATATCTAATGCTCGCTATGTTGATAATGTGAGGGGTGGGCATACCGACTCGCTGATTGCTCGTTTTGCGCGAGGTGAAGAAAAGCTAATTGCCAAATCCCCGTTATCTGCGAGCATCGAACAAATTAGTCATGTGGCTGGAAATATTGTTGGGTATAACGCTCTGTGCGAACTCGGTGCAAAGTCAATGGTACCCGATATCTACCAAGTATATTGTGTGTTGGGAGTGCCCTGTATTATACTCTCCGATCTTGGCGACAACTGCACTAGTGTAATTAGAAAGAAAATACTACATGCAAAACGCGCTGTAGAGATTGTGCTCAAGGCATATAGCGAGGTGTGCGGGCGAACCAAGAGAGAGGCTTCCCGATCGGGTCTCGGTGAATTAGCCGCTACGCAATTTACACAATCGATTAATAGATTTAGTTTGCCTCTGATAGCGACATTTAGAGGGTTGATTCCACGAGATATTATTGAGTTGATATATGTTGCATATCCGCGCAGTCGATACATCACACTGTATCTTATTGATTT
>CAZPNA010000010.1:8825-10771 GCA_964588135.1 uncultured Candidatus Saccharibacteria bacterium
TACCCCCGATAATGTGTTTGTAGAATCTGAGGTTATAAGGTTTGTTGACCCTTGGCAGCAGCTGACATATCTTGGTAACCCAGGTATCAGCGTGGGTCAGTTCTTGACTCTATGTGATATTTATGGATTTCTGGAAGATGATGCCCTGCCGACTCTATGTCAAGATGCAGCCAATAATTTGGTGACAGCTACCGGTATTACTGAATCGCAAATTACTACCGGTATTCTGCTAGGTCAAGTGTTGCAATACATGTTATCATCTTTTGTAAGAATCGCCTCTGACAGGAAAATGGCAAGGCACTTTGCGACGCGCGCGATGCAAGCTCTAGAAAGGTTGGTGAAGGCCTAAATGAACACAACTGGTGGATGGGTTGTTCTGCTTGACGCAGATGGTACTCTTCTAGACCGACAATACGACACAACAGTTCCGGAGAATGAATTGAGAGAGATATTTGAGCAATGTCAGAATGATGGTCTGTCAATTGGATTGAACTCCGACAGCTCGTTGGTGACACTTGACTCATTGGCAAAGAGAATTGGTGTCAATGGTCCGATTATCGCTGAGAAAGGTGCAATCTATCACCGGGATGCACAATCAGCTATTGTCATAACTAATCCTGGTGCTTGTGGCTACGAGAAATTAAGAGTTGCTTTTGTTGCTCATCTGGCGACAGATAGTCGCATCATTGTAATTACCGGTGATGTCAATAGCTTGGCTAATCGCTTACCGTCTATCAACCCGAACGAATGTGTAGCGAGAACAGCGATTCTTATTAACGCATTTCGGCTGTGTAGTATGAGTTATTATGTACGGAAGTTCGCAGGTGGTGAATGGATAAAGGATGCCGACGAACTTTGTCGAGTATTTCACGAACTACAAGATATAAGTAGTGAAGCATTTGACTGGTCAGGACAAGATATCGATTCAAACCCTGATTATGGTATCTGCATCTTACATCACAAATCCACCGCAAAAAAGGCGGGAGTCGATGCTCTATTGCGTGATTACGCCTCGGAGCGTGTGTTCATGGTTGGAGACAGTACTTCGGATGTAGTTGGTTGTCCTGAGGTTGTCCAGTGTGCGGTCGGCAATGCTAAAGATGAATACAAAAAGCAATGCTCATTTATCGCTAGGAGTTCATACACGGAAGGCGTGATTGAAGTATTGGATTGGATTTGATAAATTCAGGAATTTAGTGCACCACTTTGTATTTGTTCCATTATCTCCTTTGGTGTCAGATAATCAAGTATTTCACGCGGTTTGTTGTTGAGCTTTTCTTGTACTGCATAAATATAATTGACGGGAATCTTATCTATTTCAGCCTTCTTGGGCAGGTATCGTCTAATCATTCCGTTGACGTGTTCCACACTACCTTTCTGCCAGCTCTTATAGGGGTCACAGAAATAGGTATCTATATCATAGTCATCTCTTAGTTTGGTGTGCTTAGCTCCTTCACTACCGTTATCGAATGTGATTGATTGAAACATACTCGGCGATATTGTTTCTATTTGTCCTATAATGGCATCGATAGTTTCTTGGGAGCCATGATCGTCGAGCTTGCTTATAGTTACATATCGGCTCTTTCTCTCTAGCTGTACTGACAGTGCTTGTTTCCTTCTGCCAAAACACACAGTGTCACTCTCCCAGTGTCCGTATTCTTCCCTACTATCGATAGCTTCCGGTCTTGTATGGATTGACACTCTATCAGGTATGATTTCCTTCTTTCTATACTTTCTTTTATATCTTGGCTGTCTTTGGGGTTGAGCTCGCAGGAGGTAGTGGAATAAACGATTGAAACATTCATCTCGACCATCGTTGTATATATACTCGTATATTTGTTCGTGAGAGATATATCTGCCTTTAAGATGAAGTGGCGGATGTTTTTTGAGTCGTCCGGCAATATCTTTTGGTGACCATCCTTCTTTGAGCTTTTCCACTACATATC
>CAZPNA010000011.1:0-10630 GCA_964588135.1 uncultured Candidatus Saccharibacteria bacterium
ATATCTGACATTTTTTTAGCGACAGTCGTTGGGTTACCCATCATTGCAATGCTACTGGGAATTGTCACTGTAGTTGCAGTATTTGCCGAAGCGTCATCTGCTGAAATACAGATTGGGCTTTGGACTCCGCTGGTAAACCAATAACCGACACCGGCGGGAACTGATGATAGAGTCGGGTTCTGGGTATAACTTGTACCCGTACCGCCATAACCATAGGTATTTACAACCAAGGTACCTAAGAAACTATTAAAATAGTCGCTTAATTTCGTCGAACTGCCTTTTGGCGTAAAATTATTGGTTTTGAGATTCCAGGCATTGGGAGTAAACGTATAGGCAGTTTCTCCCGATGCGCAAGAGATTATTGAACCACCACCGCCAGTCGATGAAACAAGAATCGAAACCGTAGCATTAACAGTTTCGGAAGTAGAGGAATTAGTACAGGCCAATGCGTAAGCCGTTGTTTCGGTTGGACTTACAGTTGACGACCCGCTAACATCAACTACTTCGCCGTTCAATGTACAATTATTAACATTTTTAGTTATCCATGTTAATGTTGACGACTCGCCTGACGCAATCTCCGTTGGGTTAGCAGAAAATGCTGTTATTTGCGGATCTTCATCTCCGACAACATTATCACCATTAACTACAACATTGTAGTCAGTATTCATTATTCTATATGTTCCTGCCATATACGTGTTAACCGTCGCTGTATGAGCCGTGACTTCTGAAGTATAGCCACCAAAGGCCCCGTTTATATATGACCCTTCGGAACTCGGCAAAGCACCAAGGCTCTGGTAACCGATAGAGGATAAATCAATATACGCATCACAAGAAATCGTACTTCCTTGCCAATTAACACTTGAGTCACAAAATCTCACACTCTCACCAGCTTCTTTTTCAATTGACTGAGTAGCAGCCACAGGAGGTTTTACTATTCCAATATTGCCCGAAACAGTTGGTTGAACTTGCACCTCGTCACCATTTGAATTTACAACATAAACCTGAACAGCTTTTGTATAGGCACCGCCTTGGTCTGGAGCATAAGGGAGAGTATATCCTCGTGCTCCGTAAATTTCTTTGAAAGTTGCGGCAGTAATAGAGTCGTAATTCGGCATACTGACCGATATTATTTGCGCCCCTTGCTCTTCGGAGCTAATATTTGTTGTTGATGCAATCGGTGTTGTGCCACGCTCAAAACATGCCGTCGCTCCAATTACATTGCATGTCGCCGACTTAATAATGGGGTAAAATTTGACTTCTTCAATAGTACTTCCGTCACCCGCCTTTAATAAAATTATGGCTTTCTGATCAGAAACGCCTGCGGAAATATATATATCTCCAGAACTCGACCTTGTTGGATTAAGAAGCCAATAAAAACTCTCCTCAACCCATGACATTCCCGCCCAATAACTAATTAAATCATTACTTTCGGTTGACGCGCCAATCTTTGCTTTTCCCGATATATAATAATAGCCACCAACGCCAAGAGTACCTAAAACAATAGCTATACCGATAACAACAAACCATTTAGCACGCGATGAAAGCATATACCTCCTATAAAATAAATGATTACACAACTTACACATTTATCCTTCGAACGATAGTGAGAAGTTCTCACTTTAAGGTTCGAACAATAGTCTCCTGTGTAAGTTGTGTGATTAGTTTGATTATAACAGAAAATTAATTAAGAATGAAAAATTATTTGCACGCTAATCCGCCGCCCAAAGGCGGCGGACACTCTAAAAACTCTAAAACGACACTCTAAAAAATTTCGCGTGTCAATTTCGCATGTTCGCGTGCTTTTGGCGTGTCTCGATCAAAAGATGAGTGCGAGTATCAACGTGACGGCGAATATTATGGCGAGGATAGCATTAGTTGCGATGCCGAGTAGGGAAGTGGCGAGAGTCGATTTTGCAGCACGCAAGGCGCTTTTTTGGTTCTTTTTGGCTATAAGCTCGAATATTAGTACTCCCAGAGCCGGACCGATGACGATTCCGATGATACCCATCGTAACTATACCGATGATGGTACCAACTACCGCCCCGAGGACTCCCCAAAGACTGGCCTTGCCAAGTCGAGCACCAAGAATTCCGGCGGCATAATCGATGACAACAGATAGGAGAGCGAGAGTGCCAAGAAAGTATAAAACGGCTGGTGAAATAACATCAAAACCTGTAACCAAAGCAATGACAAAAACGCCCAAGAAGGCTAGGGGAATGCCGGGCAAGAAGGGGACTAGCACGCCGGCAAGTCCAATTACTATCATAATTACGCTAATTATTAGCCACATGTAGAGCATCACTCTCCCCTCGCCTCTTGCGAGCGCAAAAATTTATTCACCAGTTTTTCGGCTTTGTCCACGCCACTCACCCACTCTACCCCGGGAATTTGATGACGGAGCCAAGTTAATTGCCGGCGGGCGTAATGGTGGATGGCAAAGCGCAATTTATCGTATAATTCCCCATCTGATTTGATTTTGTCTTGCAATCGCCATGTAACAAATCTATACTCTAACCCCAGTTTTTCAAGCCACTCGGGGTCAACGCCACCCGCAATTAACCCTTGAACTTCAGCAATTAACCCTTGGTCCATCCTCTGCCTTAATCGCTTATCGATTTTGTCGTATAACTTTTCCCTTGGCACGTCTATACCAATAACCAACGCATCAAAATCAGGCTTAACTTGCTCCCTCCACTCCCCTTTTTTCTTCTTGGTCTTAGGTAGTTGATAACCCTTTATTAATGCGGATATATAAAGCCCCGTCCCACCTGCTACGATTGGAAGATGATTTTTTTTCCAGATTTTTGGCAATAATCCACGCGACAGGCGAAGGAACTCCCCTACCGAGAACATCTCACCGCCAGGTTCGACTATATCAATCAGATGATGAGGATAAGACTTATCCTTTCCCGTCCCGATATCGAGACCTTTGTAAACTTGACGCGAATCGGCTGATATTAATTCGCCATTAAATTTCTTGGCGATCTTAATCGCTACATCCGTTTTGCCGGAAGATGTCGGACCAACCACAAAAATAATCTTATTTAACTCATGACTCATAATATCCAATCTCAAAACTCAAATGTTAAATGTTAAAACCACATCTTATTATCTTAAATCTTGATAATATTATCGTTCGAGTAAGTGTAATCACGAATCGAGAACTACTAACGGTAATAGTTCTCAATTGATTACAATTTCGAACAGTAAGATTATACATAAATACATTTGGCTTTGACATTTAACATCTAACATTTAAGATTTTTTATATTTTTGGTTTCTTCGTCCTTGTAACCAAAATGGTATCGCCTTTGGGGCTCATACTAATTTTTACCCATTGACCTTTTTTATCCATTTTCATAAGACGCAAAATCTGGACCGGCAAGATTGCGCCGAACGAATTTCCTACTTTAATAATTTTCGTGTACCACTGTAGTCTCATAATTCCTCTTTACGTTATAACATGTATAAACATTTCGATTTTTGATGGCTTATTTATACCCTATCACGAATTTATTTTGATTGCCAGAAGTTATCCACAGACGAATCAACATTTATCGATGTTATAACGCCGGACGGTAGTCCGAAGTAGAAAGTAAAAAGTAGAAGGTAGAAAGTACAACAAAAAAAGTGGCGCTAGCCACTCCAAAACTTTGAGATTTGAGATTTGAACTTTGAGATTATTTACTATACTTTCGCGACAAAGCGGATTTGGTCGGCATATTTTCGCGGTGAGGAAATACTCTGAAAAACAATCGGGTTATCTTTTGCCGAACTACGAATGTAGATATCGCCATAGTTGAAAATTGTACCAATGAAACTTTGCTGGTACTGAACATTCTGAACATCATCGAGTGTCATATCTTTATTTTGGATACCCAACACCCCACTAAAGTACCGAACACGCCTGTTAGTGACAATATAGAGCGTTTTGACCCATGAAAGATAGACCACTAAGCAAACGAATAAGCCCAAGGCAATAACCACTAATAGAATAATAAATTTTATTGATGGAGTTCCAATCGAGCTTAACCCATAACTAAAAATTAACCATAAAGCACCAATTCCTATAATAATGCTGATGATTTTTGTGACCAACATAAACAAGCACGGATGCGAGCTTAGAACAATTTTTTCCCCGGGAGATAGAAAAGTATCTTTTGCCATCGTTATTAGTATATGTTAATTTCTGCGATGATGCATCCCTGTGTTTGCAAATACGTGGTGGCGCGGGAGAGAGTCGAACTCTCAAGAGTTATTCACTCACTAGCTCCTAAGGCTAGCGTGTCTGCCAATTCCACCACCGCGCCATGATCTATTTTCGCGTGACACTTTCGCGTATTTTTCGCGTGTTTTAGCGTGCAATAGCTGATCTTAAATCAGCTCTAAATTGTAACAGAATCCTTCAGTTTGTCAAAGGTTTTATCGCCTATTCCTTTAACGTTTTTTAATTCCTCAATTGACTTAAAACCGCCATTTGCCTCGCGATATTCAACGATTCTTTGAGCATAAGTCGGCCCGATGCCGGTAAGTCCATCAAGCTCACTGACCGACGCCGTGTTGATATTGATGACGCCAACTGATTTGCTTGATGATGATTCTGACGAATCACTACCTGACGATGATTCTGTTGTTGTGGTTTCAGAAACAACCGATTTAGCTGTTTCAATATTTTTATTTAAGTCATCAATCTTCTTATTTAAATTGTCAATTTCAGCCTTCAACGCCACTACTTCATCTTCGGTTGATGCGCCGGCAACTCTAGCTGTAGTTTTATTGTTATTTTGAAAAAGCATAATCGTACCGCCAAAGGCAATAAGTAGCAAAAGGATGATGCCAATTATCAATTCTGTTTTCTTGCGCTTTTTTTCTTTATCGATAGCAATATTATCGATAGGCGTGATATCGTCTAAGTCGCTTTTTCGTTTTCTTGGCATTTGATCTCCATATTATTTATACTGTTCGAGATGTATCCATCGAGAACTATTTTATCGCTTCAATGCTAGACCAACGTTTTTAGTTCTCGTCGATTACTCCTCGAACAATATTTTTACTGTTCGAACGTACTCGCGAGAACTATTTGGAATGTTAGTTCTCGGGGCATACCTCGAACAATATTTGATTTTTACTTCGTCATTTTGATTTTTACTATTTGATATTTTACTTATCAT
The DNA here is from genome assembly GCA_964588135.1 of uncultured Candidatus Saccharibacteria bacterium. GTDB lineage: Bacteria > Patescibacteriota > UBA1384 > UBA1384 > UBA1384 > CAZPNA01. The sequence goes on from CAZPNA010000011.1 coordinate 5,172, forward strand.
CATAATACACCTCTTCGGCAGCATCTTTAACCTGCTCGATAAGTTCAGTATCGCCCAAATTCGCCAGTTTGAGATCCAAAAACCCCGATTGGTCCAGCCCTGCGATACTACCGGGACCGCGTAATTCCAAATCTTTTTGCGCGATTAGAAATCCGTCATTTGTCTGCGTCAACACATTTAGACGCTCAAGTGATTTTGCGCTTTGCGATATTTCAGAACCAGTCGCCAAAAAACAATATGATTCGTAATTCGACCGCCCCACTCTACCGCGAAATTGATGGAGACTCGACAAACCAAAACAATCGGCGTTTTCAACAAGCATCACTGTGGCGTTGGGAATATCAACACCGATTTCGACAACCGATGTCGAAACCAGTATATCAATTTCACGATCGAGCATTTGCTTCATAATTTTTTCTTTTTCTTTCGGCTTTAACTTGCCGTGTAAAAGCCCGATTTTTCTATGTTTAAATATTGTTTCATTAAGACGCTTATATTCGTCTTCAACTGCTTTGCGCTCGGTCACAAAAAGATTGCTTTTTACTGTATTTTTTTGCGTAATAAGCGGTGTGATAACAAACACTTGCCTACCCTTAGTTATTTCACGGTCGATAAACTTGTACATACCTGCACGACCTGATTCGTTGATGATTTTTGTGATGATTTCTTGGCGTTGTTTTGGTTTTTCTTTGATGGTAATTATTTGTGTCATTCCGCTAAATGCCATTGCCAGAGAACGCGGAATTGGAGTAGCCGTCATACTTAAAAAATGTGGTACAAAACCTTTTTTACTCTGATGTGATAGTAATTCTCTACGCTGTTCGACTCCAAAACGGTGCTGTTCATCGACAACAACTAAACCGATATTATCGATTGCTTGCTTGCGGTGAAGGATAGCGTGAGTCCCGATGATAATCGCTGGGACTTTGTCATTGCGAATGAGCGTACTTGCGGACGAAACAATCTCGTCTTTGTGAGACTGCTTAATTCTTCGCAGTGACAGATCTTTTCTTCTATCGGTATCGGCGGTTATCAGTTCTACCGGAATATCAAGGTGTTTTGATAATGATAGAACAGTATCGTAGTGCTGATTAGCCAAGATGGATGTTGGCGCCAACCAAACAACATTGTAACCTGATTTGACAACGCCGATTGATGCCAACAGTGCCACCACAGTTTTCCCGCTACCAACATCGCCATTAAGAAGAGCGTTGAGAGGTTTAGTATGGTAACCCTTCGATGCGCGATTACGCTTACTCAGGGAATATTTATTGTCTGAGTGAGTCGAAGACATACCTTTAATAATTTTCCAAGCGGCGATTTTTTGGCTATCGGTCAATGTAAATGGCAATTTTGATGTAAAACTTTTGAGTAACTTCTCATCAACTGGGATCGCCGGCGCTTGGCGAGTGCCGAGGTCACGTTCAAATTCGATAAAGTGTTTTACTACCTGCAAAAGCTCATCGAACGCCAAGCGCCGGCGCGCTTTTCCAAGATCGATTTGGCTCGATGGATTATGAATTGTCCACAGCGCTTGCCCAAGTGGCATCAGTTTATATTTTTTAGTGATTTCACCCGTTAACGGGTCGGGCATCTGTCGAGCTTCCGGCAAAACTGATGACAGTAATGCGCGTATTTGTTTTGACGATAATTTGTCCGTTTCAGGATAAACCGGAATGATTTTTGGAAATTTTTCATATTGGGGTGCCGACATTTGCAAACTACCAGTTCTACGATCGTACATTAACTTGCCGTAAAATATATATTTCTCACCGATGCGAATTACGCGAGTCAAAAACGGCTGGTTAAACCACACCGCCTGCATAGTACCACTGTCATCCTCGATGATCGCAGTTGTTATATTGATCCGCCGACGAAAGGTTTTTTGGGATGTTATATCAACTACTCTAGCTTCAACTATTGCATCGCTATCGATATCAAGCGCCGATATTTTTGTTGGAGTTGATAGGTCGCGATAGACCCTTGGAAAATGATAAATTAGGTCGCGGACGGTTTCGATGCCCATACGATGATATTTTTGCGCTGTCGCCTCACCAACCCCATAAAGACCTGATATTTTTTTAGAAAAATCCATACATATATTGAACTAAAATACTAGCAAAAAAGAAATGGCGGTGGTTAAGTCAAAACTCACCACCGCCGAATCATGGGAAAGAAATCAGCGCGCCGTCACACAGCGACACATTTTTGCCCTCAAATCCTCTGATAGTGGTAGTAGATACTGTTTCGAGATACGACCAGTGGCTACATCGCTATCAAATTCTTCAGCGATGTCACAAGGAACATAGCCGCAACAATCGGGGACAAACAACGGACAGCAGGCTGCTGCTGCCTCGTCACCCCACGAACGATTGCTATCTCGACTCCTCCCCATAGTGGGATTCCTCCTTGTGTCAACTTTAACAACAATTGAATTTTATCAGGTTAACTAGTCAATAACAATAAAATCACCTAACTAAAACACTCTAGTGCTATCATTGCGAACTCTAGTAGACGAAGCAATCTCATTTGACAGATTGCTTCGTTCCTCGCGATGGCACAAATAGAGACCTCTTTAAAAGCTCATCGTATTTGTCGTTTCAGAGAGTACGCCGAGGAGAAATCCCGTTATTATTAGAGTATGAGATTTCTCGCGATTACACTCGAAATGACAATATAGGTCTAGAGGCGTGCCATCATCGAGGAGCCGGTATTTCTAAAGAATGAAACGATTTTATTTTTTAATCGAATCCAGATATTCTTCACAGTGGGAGTAGCGCTATCATCATTACCACTGATATTATCGGTATTATCATCTGCATACGCTAAATTGACTGTACTGTAGTCAAAATCATTTTTTGTTGGTGGCGCCACAACACTGACTGATACTTCTGCTTGGCCACTTCGCGCATAGCCACACGCTGGAGTGGCAAATAATATCACCCCAAAAACAATCAGAGAACAAATAGCAACTCTACCGAGGAGGCATTTGGCCTTGTACTGGTGGAGCTGGAGGCGTCGGAGGTGGAGTTTGCGATGTAGGAGCTGGTGGATTTCCATTGTCTTTTGTTATGTTATATTTCTTCTTTAACACTTTAACAATAAACCAGATAACAAGTAAGAGGGTGAGAAGTGGCAAGACGATAACGAGCGGGATAGCAAAAACTCCCTTTTCTGACGATATTTCGTTGCCATCACCATCGGTTGCGATAGCAGTTAATTTATAGTAACCAAAAGGAATTTTACTTTGCCATGTTCCCTCATACAATCTCGTATTTTTAGGAAGAATGGTGTGAGTACCCATATCGACTTCGCCTGTTTTGCCGAGCAACGGATCGATTGTTACTGTTCCTTGCGAATCATAGTGGACTGTGCCAGTATTTTCAACTATCATTGACAAATCAATCGGCCCCCACCAGACAATTTTTGGAGGTTCGAATTCAGTAATTGTTGCCGTTTTTGTAACATCACCGGGAACGGAAACAAGAATCAATGCTCCAACTCGACTCAAAACACCAACTTCAGTTTCGTCTCCTTCAAGAGCTTTAACCTGTTTTGCAAAAAGCGCCGCATAATGACCACCCGGTTCGGCGTCGGTTGGGACGTTTATTTTAAAATCAATCTGAACACTCGCACCAGGCTTCAATGTACCTTCGGGGTTGGATGTAACCTCTATCCAATCCGCCAAGCTCGACACTTCATCATCGCTAGCCACTCCTTCAAATGATGGAGCGCCTTCTTGTGATGTATTAATAAAATCCTCAGTTTCCGTTGCATAAACTAAATCGTCCGTAGTGCTTTTATTAGTAATGTAAATAGCGCTTGATTCACTACCACCTGGTGCGATCTCGTAATCAAAAGTTAGTGGCGAAATCTGAATTCCCTCCATTTGTGAGGTTTGGGCTTGAGCTATACCAAACATTAACACTAAAGATACTGCGAAAAACGATATTGCCAGTTTTTTAAGCAAACGACCCATTCTCCTCCTTAATTATGATAATACTGCCGTGGCAGTAAATGTAACATTACCCGAATAAGAACCGGTTTTTTGCGTTGCCGGCGCGTCCAATTTCCAACCCCAGCTACTCGTATCAGCACTTGAATGATATCCGGTTACAGTATGAGCAGTTGTTGCAGTCTCCGGCACTCCGGCGTATTTATTATTGGCGTCACAAACAGTCGTACCCGTACCCCACGCCGATTCTTTGCCGGTATCAGCTGCATACATCGTAATACCCAAACCGGTACCCGTCCACGAGGTTGGCACAGCTATTGTTCCAGCATATTTTGCAATATATGTTGTTGTGTCGGTATGACGCAAACAAGAATTGGGCGCTGCAGTTGCATCACTAAGACCCATGGTATAACCATTGGCCGCATTTGTTGTAACACTGGCGACACTACCAGTAGCATGGCAAATAGGTGTGCCAGGAGTTAAGTTACCAAACGATACCGTATCACCGGAAGTGATACTAAACGTCAGATACTCCTGTACCGAAGTGGATAACGAAACCGTATCCGTAGCCGCATCAGCGTTTGACACAAACAAAACAGTACAGACTACTAACGATAGGATTCCGAATAACGAACAAACAATAAATAGCCTTAATCTATTCATATTATCTCCGATTAATATTTCTTTATATAACTTACGCGATTTATTCTTCGAACGACAGTGAGAAGTTCTCACCTTTAAGGTTCGAACAGTAATTTACTGTGTAAATCGTATCTTTGCATAAATTATATCACATTATAATAATTATAGTGTCAACTTACCACCGCCGTAGCGGTAATGGTAATATCGCCACTGTAATTTCCTGTCTTTTGGTCGTTGGGCGCATCCAACTCAAAGGCAAAACTGGTAGTGTCATCAACTGCTTTATAACCGGGCGATGAATGAAAAGTTGTCGTTGTCTGTGGAACACCGGCATATTTATTATTACTATCATTATATGTAGTACCCGTCCCCCACTTTGCTTCCTTATTGGTGTCAGCAGCATAAACAGTAAAACCCAAACCAGTACCACTCCATAATGTAGGAGTAGTGATAGTGCCTATATAGTCTTCGATATACGTGACTCCATCCGTGTTTACCAAACAAGAATTAGGAGCCGGGACACCGTCACTAATACCAAGCAAATAGCCATCGGCGGCGCTAGTGTTGACTGTAGCAATAATACCGCCGGTTCCCTTGAGGGGAGTGCCCGGTGACAGATTTCCAAAATCCATTGTATTAGTGCTTAGACCGAGAGTGAGAGTTGTTGATACCGTTGTATCCAGCGCTGCCGTATCAGTGGCTGCTAATACGGATGATGGTCGCACTGCAATCATCAGCCCAACACAAACCATAAATACGCCAATTAGTTTGGTAAAAAATTTACTCATAAGAATATTATACTATAAATTGTAATTTATAATCGGGTTGTTGACACTTTGACAATTTGACATGTGGTCGATGT